>LNFL01000164.1 GCA_001464275.1 Actinobacteria bacterium Ga0077560
GGAGGAATCATGGGTCTGAGCATTTTCAACAACGTGCCGGCGATGAACGCGAACCGCGTCCTGAACGGCACGCAGGCGCAGATGAACCAGGCGATGGAGCGGCTCTCGTCCGGTCTGCGCATCAACCGGGCCGCCGATGACGCGGCCGGTCTCGCGGTGTCCGAGTCCATGCGCTCGAGCATCCGCGGCATGGGCGTCGCATCGCGCAACGCGCAGGACGGCGTGTCGCTGGTGCAGGTCGCCGACGGTGCCCTGGGCAACGTGGGTGACATGCTGCAGCGCTCCCGTGACCTGGCCGTGCAGGCCAGCAACGGCACGCTCACCGACAGCCAGCGCGCGAACCTGAACGCCGAGTTCCAGCAGATCCTCACCGAGATCAACACGATCGGTACGGACACGGACTTCAACGGCATCAAGATCCTGTCGGGCTCCGTCTCGACCGCCGCGTCCGCCGTGACCCTGCAGGTCGGTTCCACCGGTGCCCAGACCATCGCGTTCACGGTCGGCACCGTCTCCGCCGGTCAGCTGGGTGTGTCGGGTCTGGCGGTCTCCAGCGCCGCGAGCGCCTCGGCGGCCATCGCCTCGATCGACGCGGCGATCAGCACCGTCACCACCAACCGGGCAACCCTGGGTTCCATCCAGAACCGCCTGGAGCAGTCGATCAACCGCCTGGGCATCATGGCTGAGAACCTTCAGGCCGCCGAGTCCCGGGTGCGTGACGCCGACATGGCGCAGGAGATGATCAAGTTCACCAAGAACCAGATCCTCCAGCAGCGCGCAGGCCAACAGCGCCCCGCAGTCGGTGCTGTCGCTGCTGCGCTAAGCGGTCCCGCATGATGCGCCGGCGTCGCCGCGGGGGGCGGCGCCGGCGTGAGGTTCCCGTCACATCCCCCCACCCGGTCCCCGCGGTCCCCGACCCGCGGTGGGTGTCTCTCCAACCCCAGGGCATGGATGCCCAGGGAACCCGGACGCGGATCGGCGTCCCGGCATTCATGGAGGAATCATGGGTCTGAGTATTTTCAACAATGTGCCGGCGATGAACGCGAACCGCGTCCTGAACGGCACGCAGGCGCAGATGAGCCAGGCGATGGAGCGTCTCTCGTCCGGTCTGCGCATCAACCGGGCCGCCGATGATGCGGCCGGTCTCGCGGTGTCCGAGTCGATGCGCTCGAGCATCCGCGGTATGGGTGTCGCGTCGCGTAACGCGCAGGATGGCGTGTCGCTGGTGCAGGTCGCCGACGGTGCCCTGGGCAACGTGGGTGACATGCTGCAGCGCGCCCGTGACCTGGCCGTGCAGGCCAGCAACGGCACGCTCACCGACACTCAGCGCGGCAACCTGAACGCCGAGTTCCAGCAGATCCTCACCGAGATCAACACGGTGGGGACCACGACGGACTTCAACGGCATCAAGATCCTGTCGGGCTCCGTCTCGACCGCCGCGTCCGCCGTGACCCTGCAGGTGGGTTCCACCGGCAACCAGACGATCGCGTTCACGGTCGGCACCGTCTCCGCCGGTCAGCTGGGTGTGTCGGGTCTGGCGGTCTCCAGCGCCGCGAGCGCCTCGGCGGCCATCGCCTCGGTCGACGCGGCGATCTCGACGGTCACCACCAACCGGGCGACCCTGGGTTCCATCCAGAACCGCCTGGAGCAGTCGATCAACCGCCTCGGGATCATGGCTGAGAACCTTCAGGCCGCCGAGTCCCGGGTGCGTGACGCCGACATGGCGCAGGAGATGATCAAGTTCACCAAGAACCAGATCCTCCAGCAG
>LNFL01000165.1 GCA_001464275.1 Actinobacteria bacterium Ga0077560
GTGCGCCTCGGAACACGGCGCCTGGAGCTGCTGCGGGCCGGGCGGGTGATCAACCGGTGGACGGTCGGGGTCGGCATGACGGCCTACCCGACGCCCACGGGTCTGTTCGCGATCAGCGAGGTGGTCCCGCAGCCGAACCCGCGCGGGTTCTTCGGGCCCTTCATCCTCACGCTGAGCGCGCATTCGGATCAGCTCACGGACTTCGACCGCGGTGAGGGCCAGGTGGCCATCCACGGCACGAACCTGCCCGGACTCCTGGGTGGGGCCGTGAGCCACGGCTGCGTGCGGGTCGCGAACACGGCGATCACGAAGGTGGCCAAGCTGGTCCCGCCGGGAGCGCCGGTGGAGGTCATCCCCTAGCCCCGACGTCCCTGACCGGGTGCGCGAGGAGCCGCAGGGCGACCCGCGCACCCATCAGGACGGGCGCGACGGCCGTGGCGACGATCATCTCGTCGCGGTCGAGGTGGATCACGGCGCGGACGCCGTCGCCGGCCGACGCGGCCGGTCCGGGCAGCAGGCCGGCCGTGACGAGCGCCAAGCCGACCGCCGCCATCGTGGCGGCGAGCGCGCCCAGGAGCCGGCGCGGGAGCGGTGGACGGTGCATGGGTGGCCTCCGGTGACGGGGTGACCACCCGACCCTGGCGGGGCGCGGCGCGCGGATGGCGCGCGCATCGCCCCGCCGGTGTCACGTCATGCGTGCGATTCAGCCCGCCGGGCGGATCCGCTCGCCGAGGCCGTGCGGCATGAACTGCTCGCCCATGGCGTAGAGCTCGGCCGGGTAGGGGCTGGCGCCGATGGAGGCGGACATCCCGCCGTCGACCATGAGGGTCTGGCCGGTGATGTAGCTGCCGGCGTCGGAGGCCAGCAGCAGCAGGGCGCCCACCAGCTCGTCCGGGTCGCCGAGGCGGTGCATGGCCGTCTGGTCCTCGATCCGCTGCTTGAACGGCGGGATCTCCAGCACCATGTTCGTCATCTCGGACGGGAACCAGCCCGGGCCGATGGCGTTCACGCGCACGCCGCGGTCGGCCCAGTGAAGCGCCAGGTACTTGGCGAGGTGCACGGTCGCGGCCTTCGAGGTCGCGTACGCCGCCGGGATGTTGAAGTGGCCGGCCAGGCCGGCCACCGAGGCCAGCATGATGATCGAGCCGCCCCCCGAGGCGAGCATGTGACGCGCCGCGGCCTGCGCGGTGAGGAACGTGCCGGTGAGGTTGATGTCGACCGACTGCCGGAACAGCTCGGCGGGGAGCTTCTCCGGCACCGCCGCGGCCTCCGGGACCAGGCCGGCGTTGGCGACCATGACGTCCAGGCCGCCGAACCGCTCGACGGCGGCGGCGACCAGCGCGCTCACCTGGGCCTCGTCGGTCACGTCGCAGCCCTGGACGGCCACCGAACCACCGGCGGCGGTGATGGCGTCGGCGACCTCCTGCAGCTTCTCCACCCGGCGGGCGGCGAGCACCACGTTGGCGCCGGCCGCGGCCAGGGCCTCGGCGAAGGTGATGCCGAGGCCGGACGAGGCCCCCGTGACGACGGCGGTCTTGCCCGTCAGGTCGAACCGATCGGCAACTGCGCTCATGCGTGTCCTCCTGGACTGTCCCCGGTGGGCCCCCGGATCTGGCCGGGGTCCACCGGAGTGTGCCCACCATCACGGGCGGGCGTCCAATAGGACCTGTCGCCCCGGGCGATAGGCTGCGCCTATGGGCATCGATCCGCAGCGGCTCCGGTCCCTCGTGGTGCTCGCGGACGAGCTGCACTTCGGCCGCGCGGCCGCCCGCCTGCACATCACCCAGCCGAGCCTGAGCCAGCAGATCGCGCGGCTGGAGCGCGAGGTGGGCGTGCGCCTGGTGGACCGGGGCCCGCGGGGCACGCGGCTCACCGACGCGGGGGCACGGCTGGCGGACGCCGCGCGGCCGGCGCTGGCCGCCATCGATGCCGCGGTGGCGGAGATCCGCGAGGCCGCCGGCGTGGGCGCGTCGCTGCGGATCGGTGTGCCCAGGCTGGAGTACGTCGCCCATCCCGCCATCGGCCCGCTCATGGAGCGGGCCCGCGCCGAGGCCGGCGCGGAGCGGGTGGAGTTCGTGGAGCTCCTCACCGGGGCCGCGCTTGCGGCCCTGCGGGCGCGCGAGGTGGACGCCGCGTACCTCTACGCCCCGGTGGACGACGACAGCGTCGAGGTGGCGCCGGCCTTCACCGACACCCTGCTGGTGGCGATGCCCGGGGGCCATCCCCTGGCGCGGCTGGAGCGGCTGGTCTTCGGGGACCTGGCGGGGCAGACCATCGTGACCTGGTCGCGCTCGTCGATGCCGGAGCTGCGCAGCACGCTCGAGGTGTACTGCGAGACCGCGGGCTTCACGCCCCGCATCGCCGAGGCGCCGGACATCCCGGGCGCGCTCGGCGACCTGGTCACGCGCTCGGGCGGCGTGGCGCTGGTCGCCCAGACATGGGCGGACGCCGCGCCGGAGTCGGGGCTGGTGTTCCGTCCCCTCGCCCGCCCGCAGATCGTCGTCGCGTGTGTGCTGGCGTGGCCGCGGGAGCGGCCGGGCCGCGGCTCGCGGGCCGTCGCCGCGGCGGTCGCGGGCGGCGGAGGCTAGACCAGGCGGCCCGCGGCCTCCAGGGCCCGGGCCATGAACGCCGACTGGCTGTTCACGGGCTCGGCGCCCTCCGCGGGGAGGACGCGGGTCCATGCGCCGTCGGAGGAAAGACGCCAGGCCAGCGCGGTGTCGGCCAGCATCAGCTCGAGCGCGGCGATCGCCTCCCGGCGGCACGCGGGGTCGTCCACCGGCGCGACCGCCTCGACGCGGTGGTCCAGGTTGCGCACCATCATGTCCGCCGAGCCGATCCACACGCGGGTGTCGTCACCGCTGGTGAACGCGAAGATCCGTGCGTGCTCGAGGAAGCGCCCGACGATGGAGATGACCCGGATGTTGTCGCTCACGCCGGGCACGCCGGGCCGCAGGCCGCAGATGCCCCGCACGATCAGGTCCACCGGCACGCCGGCCTGCGACGCGCGGTAGAGGGCCTCGGTCGTGGGGCCGTCCACCAGTGAGTTCATCTTCATCGTGACCCGGCCCGGGATGCCCTCCCGATGCGCGGCGACGACGCGCTCGATCTCGGCCAGCAGCCCCTCGCGCAGGTGCGTGGGCGCCACCAGCAGCTGCTCGTAGCGGGGCGGCCGGGCGAAGCCGGTGAGGTGGTTGAACAGGTTCGCGACGTCCTGCGTGAGCGCCTCGTCGCAGGTGAAGAGCCCCATGTCCGTGTACAGGCGCGCCGTGCTCGGGTTGTAGTTGCCGGTCCCGATGTGGCAGTACCGCCGTACCCGGTCGCCCTCGCGGCGGGCCACCAGGCACAGCTTGGCGTGGGTCTTGAGCCCCGGCATGCCGTACACCACGTGGACGCCGGCGCGCTCCATCGCACGGGCCCACTTGATGTTGCGCTCCTCGTCGAACCGGGCCTTCACCTCCACCAGGCAGACGGTCTGGACGCCGCGCTCGGCGGCGCGGATGAGCGCCGGCACGATCGGGGAGTCACCGCTGGTGCGGTACACGGTCTGCTTGATCGCCAGCACGTCCGGGTCGTCCACCGCCTGCACCACGAACCGCTCGACGCTCGCCGTGAAGTCGTCGTAGGGGTGGTGCACCAGCAGGTCGCCGTGCCGGATCGCCGCGAACATGTCGAGGGAATCGTCGTCGTCGTCGGCGGTCCGCAGCCGGTGCGGGATGACCGGGCGCCACTCGGGGTCCCGCAGCTCGGGGCGGTTGAGCGTGGCGATCTGCCAGAGGCTCGTCATGTCGAGCAGCCCCGGCACGAAGTAGGTGTCGCGGGGGGTCGCCCGCAGTGCGGAGGTGAGCTCCTCCAGCAGGTCGGGCGCCGCGCCCTGCTGCACCTCCAGGCGCACCACGTGCCCGAACCGCCGCTGCCGCAGCTGGTCCTCCACGGCGCCCACCAGGTCGTCCGCGTCGTCGTCGATGTCGAAGTCCGCGTCGCGCGTGACCCGGAACAGCACGTCCTGGGCGATCTCCATGCCCGGGAACAGCAGCCCGGCGTGGTGGCGCATGAGCTGCTCCAGGGGCACCATGCTGTCCCCTGCCGGAAACAGCCGGGGCAGGCCCGGCGGGACCTTCACCCGGGCGAAGCGCTGCTCGCCGGTCTCGGGGTCGCGCACCAGCAGGCCCAGGTTGAGCGACAGCCCGGAGATGTACGGGAACGGCAGCCCGGGGCCCACGGCCAGCGGGGTCAGCACCGGGAGCGCCTGCCGCTCGAAGCCGTCCTCGGCGGCGGCCCGGTCGCCGGGCGAGAGGTCCTCCAGGTCCGCGATGACGATGCCCGCCTCGATGAGCCGGGGGCGGATGTCGCCCTGCCAGATGCGGTGCTGCGCGTCGACGAGCTCCCGCACGCGGGTCGAGACGCGGTTCAGCACCTCCTCGCGCGGCATGCGGTCCGGGGTCGACGACCGGCGCCCGGCGGCGGCGGCCTCCTGGGTGGCGGCGACGCGCACCATGAAGAACTCGTCGAGGTTGCTGGTGAAGATCGCCAGGAACTTGCAGCGCTCCAGCAGGGGCTGCCGCGGATCGGCGGCCAGGGCGAGCACCCGGGCGTTGAAGTCCAGCCAGGAGAGCTCGCGGTTCTGGTAGAGCGCGGGGTCGGCGAGGTCCGGCGCGGCGGCGGCGTCGTGGGTCGTCGTCATCGGGGTGAGTCTGACGGGCCGCGACCCAGGGGGAAACCCGTCGTGCTCCCCTGTGTCACCGGCTCGCGCAGCACCCGCAGCGTGTACGGGCCCGACCCCCGGGCGGCCACCACCTCGACGGAGTGCACCCCGGGACTGGTGGCGGTGAACCGCAGCCGCTCCGACGAGGTGGCGCCGATGGACGCCGCGGCCAGCCAGGTGCGGGCGAACCGGGCGTTCGAGCGGTAGCCCGGGGTGCCGGGGCGCCACAGGCGCAGGTCCAGGTCGGCGTTCTGCGGGCCGGTGAGGGTCACGGTGATCCGCTCGCCGGCGCCGATGGTGACCCGGTAGTGGTCGCGCGGGTCGCGCCACGGCCCGACCTGGCCGCGCACCACCCCGGCGCCGGTGCCCGTGCCGCCCAGCGCCGGGCGCGTGCGGGCGGCCTGCCGCGGGTCGTCGTTGGGCTCCGCGCTGTCCCGCACGGGTGTCGGGGCGGCCAGCGCCCGGGCGAGGTTCACCAGGCCGGCACCGGTGCCCGGGTCGCGGCCGGGGTCGCCCAGATCGGTCGCGGAGGTCTCCAGGATGGTGGCCACCTGGGCCGCGGTGAGGTTGGGCCGGACCGCCCAGACGCGCGCGGCCACGCCCGTGACGACGGCGGCCGCCATGGAGGTCCCGGACAGGCGCCCGTACCCTCCGGGGGTGGTGCTGAGGATGTCGGCCCCGGGCGCCGAGAGCGCGATCTGCTGCCCGGCGGTGGAGGTGGGGATGGGGCGCCCGGCGTCGTCGACGGCGGCGACGGCCAGCACGTGGCGGTACGCGCCCGGGAACTCGCGCCGTGCCCGGCCGCTGTTGCCGGCGGCGGCGATCACCAGCACGCCGCTGCTGACGGCCGCGTCGATCGCCTCCTGCTCGGGGGGCGAGTACCCGCCGCCGCCGAACGAGATGTTGATGATGCGCGCGCCCCGGGCCCTCGCGTACCGGATGCCGCGCACCAGGGCGTGGTGTCCGCGACCTTCACCACGAGCAGCCGGGATCCCGACACGCCAACGACGCCGCTGTCGGTGGGCCGCGCGGCGATGATCCCGGCGACGTGCGTGCCGTGCCCCTCGCTGTCATCGAAGGGGTTGGTGTCGGCGGTGAACGACCGGGAGGTCCGGATCGCGACCGCTTCGCGCAGCGCGGGATGCGTGCCGTCGATGCCCGTGTCGAGCACCGCCACCAGGGGCCCGCTGGTGCCGGTCACCGGGGGCGTCCATCCGATGGTGGCGAGGTAGGGCTGCAGCGCGGGGGCCTGCCGCTCGGTCACCGGCGGTGCCGGGAGCGGGGGCGGGATCGCCGCGAACGGCATCAGATCCTCAGGCGGAACGCCGCCAGGACCAGGAGCACCAGCAGCACGATCGCGGAGATCACCCCGACCGCGAACCCGAGGCCGATCGCGAAGGGCATCACCAGCACCAGCGCCTGGGCGATCGCGACCACGATGAGGGCGTCGCGGACGACCCCCGGTCCGAGCCGGGTGATGCCCATCACCGACAGCACGAGCAGCACGAACGCCAGCGCGGCGATGAACAGGGTGCTGGGCCGCGCGACGAGGACGTAGACGATCTCCGCGAGGGCCAGCAGGGCCGCGGCGGAGAAGCGCCGGCCCCGGAGCCACGCCGCGGCCCGGGCCCGGGCCCCGCGAGGAGGCTCGTCGATGATGCGGGAGAGGTCGCGCATTGGCTGTCGAGTGTACCGCCGTGCGCCCCGGGAACCGCTTGGCGATGGTGAACGCGCGGTTCAGGCCTCCACGGCGGGCGAGGGCTCGGCGGGCACCTGCGCGTCGGTGGCGTACAGATGCGTCATGTCGATCCCCACGCACGCCCGCCGCCATTCGACCGCGAAGTCGGCCGCCGGCAGCGTCCAGTCGATGGGGTCGGCGTCCTCCAGCAGATCCAGCATGGCCTCGGCCATGCGGGCGTCGAACAGGCGCCCGGCGCCCTCCCGGATCTCCTCCCGGGCCGCCTCGAAGGTCTTCGCCGGGCGGAACGGCCGCCGGGCGGTCATGGCGTCGAACGCGTCGCAGATCGCCACCAGGCGGCCGAGCATCGGGATGTCCCGGCCGGAGAGCCCGGCCCCGTAGCCCGAGCCGTCCCAGCGCTCGTGGTGGGAGCGCACGCCCTCCACCAGCGCCCGCGAGAACCCGACGTTGGCGAGCGCGTCGGCGCCCCAGTCCGGGTGCCGGCGGATGATGTCCCACTCATCCTCGGTCGGCCGTGCGGGCTTGCGCAGCACCGCGTCCGGGATGCCGACCTTGCCGATGTCGTGCACCAGCCCGGCGACGTGCGCGAGGGCGCGCTCCTCCGGCGTCCAGCCCAGCTCCTCGGCGAGCATGCGGCACAGGCGGCCCACCGCGGCCGAGTGGCGGGCGGTGTAGCGGTCCTTCAGGTCCACCAGCGCCACGAGGGCCAGGATCGTGCCGGTCGCGACCTCGTGCAGCTGGGTGGCGGCGAGGTCCGCCCGCTCCACGGCGGCCGCCTCGGCGGCGACGGCCCGCCGCTCGGCGTCCCGCGCGCTGCGGGCGGCGCCCTGGGCGACCAGCTCCGCCTGCTCGGCGCGCTCGCGCGCGGCCTCCGCGTCGGCGGTGGCGGTGATCGCCTCGTCCCGCCGGCGGATCGCCGCCAGCAGGGCCAGCAGCAGGCCCACGGTCATCACGCCGATGAGCCCGGCGACGACGCGGTGCGCGGTCTCGTCCAGGGCCGCGCCGAGGCCCAGGGAGGCGATGAGCGCGGTGGAGCCCACCACGTCGGCGCCGGCGAGCGACATGAGCCAGGACCGCCACACCCCGCCGACCGGCTCGCCGTACTTGAGGGCCACCATCAGCGCGACCAGCCCGTGGTTCACGGCCATGAACGCCACGGCGCCGGCGGCGCCGGTGAGGAACCAGGCCGCGCTGCCGGGGCTGGATCCGCCCCACAGGGCCGCGCCGCCGCGCACGGCGCCGACGGCGGCCGCGCCGGACAGGGCCAGGGTGCCGGCGTTGGCGATGGCCACCCACCGGCCGAAGCGGCGGTTGTCGATCGCGGCGAGCGTCGCGCCGATGATGGGGGCCACCGGCCCGGCGCACACGTACGCGGCGGCCAGCGAGGGCAGGTGCTGCAGGCTCAGCGCCGTCCGCCCGGAATCGGCCACGGTGCCGAGGGCCGCCGTGATGACCGCGCCGAGGAGCACGACGCCCAGCGTCTCGTCCACGCGAAGGCCGTCGACGGCCAGCAGGGCCAGGGTCGCGACGAGCCCTCCGCCGGCCAGGAGCAGGCAGTATCGACGGTACGAGGCGGGCGATTCCTCAGTCACCGGCCTGATGCTATGCCGGAACCCGTCCCGCGCCCAATGGCGGAACCGGCCACCGCGCGGGAACTGCCGCCCCGGGGGCGGGGCATCCCCCGGAGGGGGGACGCCTCGCCGCGCGCGGGGGCGTCATGCGGTGCTACCGGCCGTACACCGCACCACCCATCATGGCGACCATGGACGTGAGGGCGGTGGCGAGGAAGAAGAGGCGAGACTTCATGGGCGGCGCTCCGTTGTCGGGTTTGCAGCGGTGCTGTGCCTCCCCCCGATCGGATGGCGCTCTCCCGAAATGAGTCCTGCGACACGCGGTCGCGCCGCGTCGCGCCGCGGGCGATGCCGGCCGCGGAATCGCGCGGCTCGGAAACCGCAGAATCCTCAGACGGCGCGGAGCGGGGCGGGGGCGCAGACCGCCGCGTCAGGTCCCCACCGGCCGGCCGCCTCCCGGGCGGCCTCCTCCCGGTCGAACAGCGCCGCCATGGCGCCGCCGCTGCCGCACAGCAGCACGGTGACCGGCCGCAGCGCCCGGAGGCTGCGCGCGACCGCGCCCAGCCGGGGCGCGCAGGCCAGCGCCGCCGGCCACAGGTCGTTCACCGCCCAGCCCGCCGTCCACAGCGCGGCGGGCGGGTCGGCGGGCGGTGCGACGGGCCGCGCGATGCGGTCGAAGGCGCGGTAGACGCGGGGCGTGCTGAGCCCGGTGACCGGCGGCACCACCACCGCCCAGAGGCCGGCGGGCACGTCCACGGGCCGCAGCCGCTCGCCCCGCCCGGTCGCCCACTGGGCGCCGCCACGGACCAGGAAGGGCACGTCGGACCCCACGCGGGCGGCGGCCCGCTCCAGCGCGGCGGCGTCCAGCGGCAGGCCCAGCAGGTCCCGCGCCGCCACCAGCGTGGCGGCGGCGTCGGAGGATCCCCCGCCGAGCCCCGCCTCGGATGGGATGCGCTTGCCGATCTCCACGGCGAGCGGCGGCAGCGGCTCCCCGGCCTCGGCGGCCAGCGCGTCCAGGGCGGCCCAGGCGAGGTTGCCCGGCCCGTCGATCCCCGGGCACCGCACCTCGCGCCGCGCGGCGCGCCGAACCGTGACGGTGTCGCACAGGCCGTCGAGGGCGACCATGAGGCTGGCGAGCGGGTGGAAGCCGTCGGCCCCGACCGGGCCCACGCGAAGGCACAGGTTGAGCTTCGCGGGGGCGGTGAGCGTCAGCTCGTCGGCCATGCCAGGGCGCGCGCCAGCGCGAGGTGCTCGGGGGGCGACAGGTCCTGCGCGCGGGCGGTCGGCGGCCGGCCGAGGCCCCCCAGGGCGGCCGCGACCGCCTCGCGGCCGGCGCCGGCCGCCGAGAGCGCGTTCACCAGCGTCTTGCGCCGCTGGGCGAACGCCGCGCGCACGCACGCGCGGACCGCCGGGTCCGCCCCCGGGCCGGTGCGCCGCATCGCGACCAGGGCGGAGTCCACCCGCGGGCGCGGCGCGAAGACCTCGCGTCCCACGTTGCGCCGGAAGCCCACCTCGGCGGCCAGCTGCAGCAGGACGCTCGGCGCGCCGTAGAGCGCGTCGCCGGGCGGCGCCGACCAGCGGTCGGCCACCTCGCGCTGGGTCATCACGCACCAGCCGCGCAGCGACGGCAGGCGCCAGGAGCTCTCCACCATCAGCGGCGTGGCGATGTTGTACGGCAGGTTCGCCACCAGGAGCGTGGGGGCCGGATCCAGCTCCTCCAGCGGCAGCTTCATGGCGTCGGCCCAGTGGATGCGCACGCCCGAGGTCCCCTCCAGCACCTCGTCCAGGAGCGGGGCCAGCCGCCGGTCGAGCTCCACGGCGTGCACGGCGCGCGCGGCCCGCGCCAGGGCGACGGTCAGCACGCCGGCCCCCGCCCCCACCTCCAGCACCACGTCGTCGGGCCCCACCCCGGCCTCCCGCACCGAGAGGTCCACCAGGTTCTCGTCGATCAGGAAGTGCTGGCCCAGGTCGGTGTCGGGACGCAGGCCGTGCGATTCCATCAGGCGCAGCACGTGGACCCGGGGCGCGCTCACGCGGACCTCACCAGCCGAGGACGCGCGCCGCGTTCGCGGTGGTGAGCGCGTCGCACGCGGCGACGTCCATACCCCGCACCTCGGCGAGCGCGGCCAGCGTGTGCGCCACGTGGGCGGGCTGGTTGGGGCGGCCGCGCCGCGGCACGGGCGACAGGTACGGGCTGTCGGTCTCCACCAGCAGGCGCTCGGCGGGGATGCGCGCGGCGGCCTCGCGCAGGGCGCCGTTCTTGGGGTAGGTCAGGGGCCCGGCGAAGCTGGTGTACCAGCCGGCGGCGATCACCCGGTCGACGTCCTCGGGCCCGGTGATGCTGAAGCAGTGGAGGATCACCGGGTGGTCCCCCGCGTCCTCGTCCAGGATGCGCAGCGTGTCCTCGGTGGCGTCGCGGGTGTGGATCACCAACGGCAGCCCGGTCTCGCGCGCCACGGCGATCTGCTCGCGGAACGCCCGCTCCTGCGCGTCGCGCGCGGAGTGGTCGTAGTGGTGGTCCAGGCCGCACTCCCCGATGGCGACCACCCTGGGGTGGCTCGCCAGGTCACGGATCCAGCCCGCGTCCATGGACGTCCACCCGTCCGCGTCGTGCGGGTGCACGCCCACCGCGGCCCACACCATCGGATGCTCGTCGGCCAGCATGACCGCGCGCTCGCTGGACGCCCTGCCCACGCCGATGGTGACGACGCGCTCCACCCCGGCCGCGGCGGCGGCCGCCAGCAGCTCCGGGACCGTCGCCTCGCAGGACTCGAGGTGCGCGTGGGTGTCGACTACTCGGGACGCCCTTCCACGCGCGGGAACAGCGGGGTGCCGGGCACGACCGTCGCTCCCGCGGCCCCGGCGCCCCACCGCGCGCCGGCGGTGGCCACCGCGGCGGGGTCCTGCCCCAGCGCCAGCAGGGCCTTCTCACAGCTGCCGGGCATGACCGGCCACAGCAGGATCGCCACGGCCCGCAGGCCCTCGGCCAGCGAGAACAGCGCCTGGTCGAGCTCGCCGGCCCGGTCCGGGTCCTTGGCGAGCGTCCACGGCGCGCGCTCCTCCACCAGCCGGTTGAGGCGGCGCACCAGCACCCAGATGTCCTCGACCGCCCGCGTGATGTCCACCGCGTCGAAGGCCGCCGTCACCGCGTCCGCGACCGCCGACACCTCGGCGGCGATCTCCGCGTCGCCGCCCGGGTCGGACGGCACGACGCCGCCGCGGTAGCGGCCGACCATGGCGACCGTGCGGTTCAGCAGGTTCCCGAACTCGTTGGCGAGCTCACCGGTGTACCGGGCGTCGAAGCCCTCTGCGCTGAACGTGCCGTCCTCCCCGAAGCGGATCTCCCGGGCCAGGTAGTAGCGCAGCGCGTCGAGCCCGTAGTCCTCGATGAACGGGAACGGGTCCACCAGGTTCCCGGTGGTCTTGCTCATCTTCTCGCCGCCCTTGAGCACGTACCCGTGGATGGCGAGCCGCCGCGGCAGCTCGATGCCCGCGGACATGAGCAGCGCCGGCCAGATGACCGCGTGGAACTTGAGGATGTCCTTGGCCATCAGCTGGAGGTCCGGCGGCCAGAAGCGGCCCCCGTCCTCGCCCGCGCCGTAGGTGAGCGCGGTCCAGTAGTTGAAGAGCGCGTCCACCCACACGTAGACGACCTGCTCGGGGTCCCACGGCACCTGGACGCCCCAGTCGATCTGCGACCGGGAGATGGAGAGGTCCTCGAGGCCCAGCTCGATCATCCGCCGCGCCTCGTTGAAGCGCGCCTGCGGGACCACCCAGCCGGGGTTCGCGTCGTAGAGCTCCAGCAGGCGCTCGCGGTAGGCGGAGAGCCGGAAGAACCAGTTCTCCTCCTCCAGCCAGTCGACGGGCCGCCCGTGGATTGGGCAGTTCGTCCCGTCCACGAGGTCGCCCTCGTTGTAGAACGCCTCGCAGGCGGTGCAGTACCAGCCGCCGTAGCTGCCCTTGTAGATGTCGCCCTTCTCGTGCATCACGCCCAGCAGGCGCTGCACCTCGGCGCCGTGCGCGGCGTCGGTGGTGCGGATGAAGAACGAGTTGGAGGCGCCCAGCACACCGCCCAGATCGCGGAAGCGCTGGGACAGGGCGTCGGCGTGGTCCTTGGGGCTGCGTCCCGCGGCGTCCGCGGCCTGCGCGATCTTCGCGCCGTGCTCGTCGGTCCCCGTCAGGAAGAAGACCTCCTCGCCGCGCTGCCGGTGATGGCGGGCGACGATGTCGGTCATGATCGTCGTGTACGCGTGACCCACGTGCGGGTCCGCGTTGACGTAGTAGATGGGGGTGGTGAGGTAGAAGCGGCCGGTGCTCACGGACTCCGGAGTGTAGACGGGCTCCTCTCCTCGCGTCTCGAGGCCGCGCTCGCCGAGGTGGCCCTGCGCCTGGACGGCGCGGGCGTGCGCTGGATCGTGACCGGCAGCACCGCGCGGCGGCTGCTGGGCGCCGCCCGCGAACCGCGGGACCTGGACCTGGAGGTGGCCGTCGCCGACGCGGGCGCCGCCGCCGGCGCGCTGGAGATTGACCTGCCGGCGGCCGAGGGCGGGGGCGTGCGCTCCCGACGTGGTGGCGGCGTGATCGGCGGCGTCGAGGTGGACGTGTCGGCGGGGGTCGAGGTGCGCGGCCCCGGCGGCCTGCTCGGTCGCCCGGACGACACGCTGCGCGACGGTGCCGTCGCCTGTGCCCTGGGCGGCCGCACCGTCTGGTGCGGCGCGCCGGAGGAGGGCCTGGTGCGCGCGCTGGTGGCGGGGGACTGGGCGCGCCTGGAGAAGATCGCGGCCGGCGGCGGGCCGCCTCCGCGGCTGGACTACGTGTCCCGGCGGCTGGCGGCCGCGATCGCCGCCCGGTAGGCGGCGTTGCGGGTGCCGGCGCCGAGCGCGACGGCCGCGTCCGCCGCCGAGCCGCTGGAGAGACCGGCCCCCACCAGCACCGCCACCACGCGCTCCAGGTCGCCCGCGCCGGGCGCCACGGGCGCGGCGGGCCACAGCACGAACGTGATCTCGCCGCGGGCCGGGCCGGTCATGCGATCCGCCAGCTCAGCGCAGGTGGCCACCACGGTCTCCTCGTGGAGCTTGCTCAGCTCGCGGCACACCGCGGCGCGGCGCTCCGGGTGCCGGGCGGCGAGGTAGGTCAGCAGGTCCGGCAGGCGCTGGGGGCTCTCGAAGCCCACGATGGTGCACGCCGTGCGGTCCAGGTCGTCCAGCAGCGTGGTGCGCTCACCGTTCTTGCGCGGCATGAACCCCGCGAACACGAAGCGGTCGGCCGGGGCCCCGGCCGCCGCCACGGCCGCGGTGACGGCGCTGGGCCCGGGCAGGACCTCCACCGGGATCCCCGCCTCGTGCGCGGCGCTCACCAGCCGGGCCCCGGGGTCGCTCACGCCGGGCATCCCGGCGTCGCTCACCAGGGCCACCCGCTCGCCGCCCAGCATGCGTCCCACGAGCTCCGGCAGCCGCGAGGCCTCGTTGTGGGCATGCAGGCTCACCATCGGCGCCCGCGAGTCCACCGCGCGCAGCAGCGTGGCGCTGCGGCGGGTGTCCTCGCAGGCCACCACGTCGGCGGCGCGCAGGGCGGCGGCGGCCCGCGGCGAACAGTCCTCGAGGTTCCCGATCGGGGTGGCGACGACCGCCAGCCCACCGCCTCCGGCGCTCATCGCGCGCCGTGCCCGGCACGGTCGGGGGCCGTCGGGGCCGTCGCTACCATGCCCTCCCGGATGCCCGACTCACCCCCCAAGACGTACCGCCGGTTCCGCGCGCACGGCCGTCCGGACGAGGGCGGCATGGACGAGCTGCGCCGGCTCACCGAACGCGAGCTGGGTGGCACGCAGGGACCCGCCGCGCCCCCCGAGCCGGCGGTGCGCCCCGCGCAGGCGCCGCCCCGGGTCACCCACGCCGAGGAGCGCCGCCGGCAGCGGGCGCTGGCCCGGGTGGGCCGGCCGTGGTGGTCGTTGCGGGGAGTCGGCGGCAGGGGGCTGATCGCGCGCGGGCTGGTGGTGCTGATGGGCGCCTTCTTCGTCTGGGCGGTGGCCGGCTACCTCGCCGTGCGCGGCGCCGTGTCCGAGTCGAACGATCGCATCACCGCCGCGGCCAGGGCCAGCCTGGCCTCCGCGCCGGGGATGCTCTCGAACCCCACGAACATCCTCATCGTGGGCTCCGACGCCCGCCCGGGGGAGACCCGGTCGCGCGCCGACACCATCATGGTCATGCGCCTCGACCCGGACAACGGGCGCATCAAGATGCTCTCCATCCCGCGCGACATGCGCATCGAGCTCGGGCGCCTGGGCGGCGAGAAGATCAACGCTGCCTACTACCACGGGCACCAGGCGGGGATCATCCGTGCCGTGCGGCGTCTCACGGGGCTCCCGGTGCACCACATCATCAGCGTCAACTTCCGCGGCTTCCCGGCCGTCGTGGACAAGCTGGGCGGCGTGGAGGTGAACAACCCCACACCCCTGTCCAACTGCCCGTACCCCGGTGGCCGCACCGTCAGCTTCCCGGGCGGCACGATCAGCCTGGACGGCGACCGGGCGCTGGAGTACGTCCGGGTGCGCAAGTGCGACGACGACTTCCAGCGCGACCGCCGGCAGCAGGCGTTCCTGGCCGGGCTGAAGGGGAAGCTCGTCTCCCCGCTGTCGGCCTGGAGGGCGCCCTGGAACGGCGCCGCCGTGGTCGGCACGCTCAGCACCGACATGGGCGTGAACGACCTCACCAAGTTCGCGTGGCTGCAGTGGCGGCTCACGCAGTCGCCCGAGGACCGGTACGTCCTGGCCGGCACCCCGCAGAACATCGGCGGGATCAGCTACGTGATCCTCGAGCCGTCCGCGGCGGCGGAGCAGCTGCGCCGCTTCACCGCCGGCTGACGCCCGTCCGGGCTCAGACCTTGTCGAGCCCCACGGACTTGGAGGACCCGCCCGAGTCCGAGGACGTCGAGGTGCTGGAGGCCGCTCCGCCGTCGCCGGTCCCGCCGGCCGCGGGCTTGTCCGCGCCACCGCCGTCGCCACCCTCGCCGCCCGCGGGGCGGCGCTTGGTGCCGTAGTCGGTGTTGTGGAAGCCGCTGCCCTTGAAGTGGATCGCGGGGGCGTAGAGCACGCGGCTCACGGTCCCGCCGCACTCCTCGCAGACGGTCACGGGATCGTCGGCCATCCGCTGGAAGACCTCGAAATTCCGCCCGCAGTCATTGCACCGGTACTCGTAGATCGGCACGCCTGGTACCTCGCACGGCGATCGTGTGTCGGACAGAGCGGCGGGGGGTTCGCCGCCGGGGGAGTTTGGCACTCCCCCGGGGAGTGTGCCAAATCGCGGCGCGTTCTTCAGGTCCCACCCCGCTGCTAGCATCGCCGCGGTGCGGCCCGGGCCGCTCGCAGCACCCATGCTTCCCGCGGCGCACCCGTTTCGGGGTACGCTCGCCCTCCGGCGTCGTCGCCGGGGCCGACGTGTGATCGATCCCATGCGCAAGAGCCAGGCCGTCGTCAGGGCGGTCGCAACGGGCACCGCGGCCGCGGGAGTCGCGGCCCTGCTCGCCCGCCGGGGGCATGCCGGGAGCGCGCTGGGCGTCGCCGCGGCGGCCGCGGCCGGTGGCGTGGCGGCCTTCGCCCCGAACCTTCCGCTGCTGGGCCCGGTGGTCCGGCGCGGCGCCGCGGACCGTCCGCTGGCCGCGCTCACCTTCGACGACGGCCCGGGCCCCTCGACCCCGGCGGTGCTCGACGCGCTCGCCGTCGCGGGCGTGCGGGCGACGTTCTTCGTCCTCGGCCGCCAGGCGGAGCGGTACCCGCACCTGGTGGAGCGGATGCGCGCCGAAGGGCACCAGGTGGCCAGCCACGGCTGGGACCACGGCATCCTCATCTTCCGCGGTCCCCGGTACGTGGCCGAGCAGCTGCGTCGCACCGAACGCGCCGTCGAGGATGCGGCGGGGCCCGGCACGCTCACGCGCCTGTTCCGGGCGCCGCACGGCTTCCGCGGTCCCGCGACGTGGGCGACGGCCCGGGCGCTGGGGTACCGCATGGCCGGGTGGACGGCTGGCGTGTTCGACACGGCCGAGCCCGGCGTCGATGTCATCGTGGAGCGCTGCCGGCGGGCCATCGCCCCGGGGGCGGTCGTGCTGCTGCACGACGCCGACGGGTGGGACCCGCCGCGCGAGCGGGCGCAGACCGTGGACGCCCTGCCGGGAATCTGTGACGCCGCGGCCTCCTGCGGGGTACACCTGGTGACGATGGATGAACTGGTGCCAGCGTGACGACACAGGCCGCCTCCGACCAGCGGTTCACCCTGCGCCGTCACGTATCGACCGTGGCGCGCCTGGCCGTGCTGGCGGTCGTCGCCGGCCTGGTGGCGTGGCGGGTCGACTGGGCGCACGTGGACCTCGTGCTCCACCCCGCCTCCTGGGCGTTCCTGCTGGCGGCCATCGCGGCGAACTTCGCGTCGGTGGCCTTCAAGGGGCTCACGTGGACCGGCGTCGTGTCCGGGCTGCCGGAGGTGGACGGCCGCGCGCGGTTCCGTGACCTGCTGAGCCCGCTGTTCGTGGGGTTCCTGTTCAACACCGTCCTCGCGGCCCGCATCGGCGAGGTGGTGAAGGTGCTCCTGGCGCGCCGACGGCTGGCGCGCAACGGCGTGGAGGTGTCCGCCACCTCGCTGCTGGGCAGCGTCGTCGCCGAGAACCTGGTGTCCACCATCGCGTGGGTGGGCCTGGTGATCGGCATCGGGATCTTCCTGCCGCTGCCGTTCTACGCCTGGGCGGCGAGCCTGGTGCTCGGCGCGGTGTGCCTGCTGGTGGTGACGCTCGCGATGGCGACCGCCACCGGTCACCAGCTGCCGCCGTGGCTGGCCACCGGGTCGGTCGCCGCGCGCATCGGCCGCGCCGCCTCGCGCCTGTGGGGCGCCGTGCGCGAGAGCCATGTGGGCCTGCGCCGGCCGCGCCAGCTGGCGGTCGTCGGCGGTGCGTCGCTGGCCACCTGGCTCGCGCAGTGGGCCGGCATCTTCTTCACCCTCCACGCGTTCGGGCTCGAGCGGGTGGGCTGGGGCGGCGCGGGGCTGCTGCTGGTGACGATCACCCTCGCCCAGGCGTTCCCGCTGCTGCCGGGCAACCTGGTGGTGTTCCAGGCCGCCGCCGTGCTGCCGCTCACCGCGACCTACGGGGTGGGCGCCACGGAGGCCATCGCCTTCTCGGTGGTCCTGCAGTTCACCGAGATCGTGGTGGGCGTCGCGGTGGGCTTCCTGTTCCTGCTCTCGGAGGGCGTGAGCTTCGGCCAGCTGCGCCGGCAGGCCGAGCAGGAGGCCTCGCACCAGGGCGACGAGGAGCCCGCCCGGGCGTAGCGCCGGCCCGGCGTCACGCCCGGCCACGCGACGGTCACAGGCGCGTAACCCGCCGGGGCGGCCCGCCGCGGGAGACTGCCCCTGGCTCCAGCGGGTCGCGCACCGCGCCCCCCAGATCCGGTGGAGTCGCAAGGGCCGGTCACCGGCCCCAGCGGGCGGGAGGGAGCTTGTCGGGAGCCCCTCCCGCGACCGCCCTGGCATGACGGTCCACCGGCCCGGACGTCCCCACCGCGGCCGGCGGGCCCCTTCGCCGTACCCCGGGGCGGGCGCGCCGGCGCCCGCCCCGCGGCGCGTCAGCCGAAGCGCCCCGCCACGTACGCCTCGGTCTGCGGGTCGTCCGGCGCCGAGAAGATCCTTGCGGTCGGGCCGGTCTCGATGAGCCGCCCAGGCTCGCCTTCGTTGGTGATCGTGAGGAACGCCGTGAAGTCCGACACGCGGGCGGCCTGCTGCATGTTGTGGGTGACGATCACGATGGTGAGGCGCGCCTTCAGTTCCTGGATGAGGTCTTCGATGCGCAGCGTCGACTGCGGATCGAGCGCCGAGCACGGCTCGTCCATCAGCAGAACATCCGGCTCCACCGAGAGCGCGCGTGCGATGCACAGACGCTGCTGCTGTCCCCCCGAGAGACCCCCGGCGGGGGCGTGGAGCCGGTTCTTCACCTCGCCCCACAGACCGGCGCCGCGCAGCGTGCGCTCCACCAGGTCGTCCCGGTCGGTCCGGCTGAGCTTCATCCGCGTGAACCGGGGACCGGCCAGGATGTTGTCGGCGATGGACTTGGTGGGGAACGGGTTGGGGCGCTGGAACACCATGCCGATCGACTGGCGGATCGCCACGGGGTCGGCGCCCCGCTGGTAGATGTCCTGACCGTGCAGCAGGACCGCGCCGCGGGTGGAGGCGTTCGGGACCAGCTCGTGCATGCGGTTGAGCGACCGGATGTAGGTGCTCTTGCCGCAGCCCGACGGGCCGATGATCGCGGTGACGCTGTTGGCGGGGAAGTCCAGGGACACGGAGTCCACCGCGTGGTGCTTGCTGAAGAAGCAGCTCAGGCCGCGCGTGCGCATCGGCGCGTCGGACGCCGCCAGCGCCTCCTCCAGGCCTCGCACGACGGCGGGCCCGGGGCCCGCCGCCGGCGTGGCACCGCCCGGCACCGCCGGGCCGGCCGGTGTCGCGGCGCCGGTGGGGATGTCGGGGCGGGTGTCGCTCATCGGGTCTCCCTGCTGTTGGCCAGGCGCGCCGTGAGGCGCGCGATGAGGTTGAGCATGAGGATGAAGGTGACCAGCACGAAGGTGGCCGCCCACGCGAACTCGACGCTCTCGTCGGTGCGCACCTGCACCGTGAACGTGAAGATGAGCTGCGGGAGCGCGGAGATGGGCTCCAGCAGCGCCGTCGAGTAGGTCTGCAGGCCCAGCGAGGTGAACAGCAGGGGCGCCGTCTCACCCGAGGCGCGCGCGATCGCGAGCACCACGCCGGTGAGGATCCCGGGGATCGCCGCCGGCAGGACCACGCTCCACGCGGTGCGCCAGCGTGGCGCGCCCAGCGCGAGCGCGGCCTCCTTGAGGCCGTGCGGCACGAGCCGCAGCACCTCGTCGGAGGAGCGCACCACGATGGGGAACATCACGATGGCGAGGGCGATGCCGCCGGCCAGCGCGGAGAACTGCTGGGTGGGGATGACGATCGCCAGGTAGACGGTGAGGCCCGCCACGATCGAGGGCATGCCCAGCAGCACGTCCACGAAGAACCCGATGCCGTCGGCGACGCGGCGGGGTCTGCCGCCCATGGCGGCCAGCTCACTCATGAACAGGCTCGTGAGGATGCCCAGCGGCGCGGCGAGCGCGGTGGCGATGCCGGTGAGGATGAGCGTCCCCACGAGCGCGTTGCCGATGCCGTACCCGGCCACGTCGTTGGGGTCCGTCGGCTGGACCTCGGTGAGGAAGTCCCACGAGATGAGCCCAATGCCGGAGATGAAGATCTTGCCGAGCACGAACGCCAGCGGGACGACGCCCAGGGCCACGGCGCCGAACACCATGATCTCCGACACGCGGGAGCGGATGCGCCGCTCCCGGGAGACCTCCGCGACGCGGACGGTCACGGCGGGGCGTGCGGCCGGCGTGTCCTCGGGCTCGGGCATGGGCGCCGCGCCGGTGACCGACTCCCCGGTGGCGCGCCGGGCCATCACCCGGGTCAGCAGCCCGGGGCCCGCGGCGCCGCGGCGCACCAGCAGGCGCGCGATGCCGTTCACCACCATCGTGAGGACGAACAGGATGATCGCGAGCGCCGTCAGGGCCGCGAGCTGGAGGTCGCCGGCCTCGCCGGTCTCCAGCGCGATGACGCCTGCGGCGGTGGAGCCGGGGCCCACCAGCGAGCCGAAGATGTTGGGGACGTTGCCCAGGACCAGCGCCAGGGCGATGGTCTCGCCCATCGCGCGGCCCAGGCCGAGCGCGGACGCGCCGACGATGCCGGATCGCGCCCAGGGGAGCATGGAGTGCTGCACCATCTCCCAGCGGGTCGCCCCGAGGGCCAGGGCCGCCTCCTGCTGGTCGCGCGGCACCGTGGCGAGGACCTCGCGGGTGATCGCCGTGATGATCGGGAGCACCATCACCGCCAGCACCAGCCCGGCCAGCACGTAGGAGCCCGAGAGCACGGGGCCCTCCAGCAGCCCGAACGGGGCGTCGAGCACCCCGGCGAGGGTCAGCGCGATCACGGCGGCGAGCAGGCCGGCGGCGCCGCCGAGGACCCCGCGCAGCGCGGCTCCGGACGATGCCAGCGCGGCGGCGGCGAGGAGCACGGTGACGATGGCGAGGAAGCGCAGGTTGTGCTCGGCGATCCACTCGAGTCCCGGGTTGGCCCAGGGCACGAGGACGACGATGCCCCAGAAGCCGAACACGACCGACGGCACGGCGGCGAGGAGGTCGATGAGGCTCGCGACGGGGCCCCGCGTGCGGCGCGGGAGGAAGACGGTGGTGGCCAGCGCGATCCCCACCGCCAGCGGCACGGCGATGAGCATGGCGATGGCGCTGGTGGCGACGGTGCCGTAGATGAACGGCAGGGCCCCGAAGACGGGGTCGCCCTGCGCGGGCGACACGATCCACTCGGTCCCCGTGAGGAAGCCGAGCACGCCGAAGGTGTCCCAGACCGGCCCGGTTTGCTGGGCGGTCTTGGCGATGAGGTAGGCCACGAGGGCGACCGCCGCGAGGGCGGATGCGCCGGCGAGGGCGAGGTAGCCGCGGTCCGCGAGGCGCCCCGCGAGGGGGCGCCGCAGCGTCCGGGGCCCCCGGGCCGCCGAACCCGGAGGTTCGACGGCGCCGGTGGCGGCCGGGGGCGGGGTCATCGCGCCGCTCCCGTGGTGACGAGGTTGGTCACGATGTCCCGAGGCGTCCGCGCTAGTTCTGCAGCGCGGCCGCGCGCGCCTTGGCGGCGGCGAGCATGGGCTTGGGCAGCGGGGCGAACCCGAACTTGCCGACCGTGCTCTGGCCGGCGCCGTAGGCGAAGTTCAGGAACGACTTGATGTCGCCCAGGGACCCGGACTTCCCGGCCTTCGAGTAGTCGCTGTAGGCGAGGATGAAGGTCGTGATGGTGATCGGGTACGCGCCCGGCGCGCTGCTGTTGACCAGGTCGTACTGCAGCTTGCTCGGGTTCGACAGGTCGAAGCTCTTGAGGTTGCCGGCGGCCGCGATGGTGGCGGGCGACGGCAGGGTGAACGCCTCGATGGTCCTGGTGCGCTTCACCTTGACCAGGCGGCCGGCGCGGCGGACGCGGACGGTGACGGTGCGCTTCTCGAACTTGCCGATCGCGGCCACCGAACCCGTGAGGCCGGCGTTCGCGGCGTCACCGAGGTCGACGTAGCCGATGGAGTTCGCGTTGTCCTTGACGCACTGCGCGACACCGGGGTTGCCCGTGCCCTTGATGATGCGGGGAGCGGCCCACGCCGGGGTCTGGGAGGCGCCGCCGACCTTGGTCCGGTAGGTGGTGCTCACCTTGGTGAGGTAGTTCGAGAAGCCGTAGCTGGTGCCCGATCCGTCGGCGCGCACGCACACCGTGATGTCGGCGTTCGGGAGCCGCTTGCCGGCGTTGAGCTTGGTGATGCGGCTGTCGTTCCACTTGGTGATGCCGCCGGCGAAGATCTCGCCGAGCACCTTGCCGTCCAGCTTGAGCCGGCCGGCCGGGGTGTTGGTGGGCACGGAGATGGCGCCCAGCAGCGTCGGCAGGTAGATGGGGGTGACGCCGCCGCGCTTGGCGGCGAGGTCGGCGACCTGCTCGGGGGTCATGATCGCGTCGGAGCCCGCGAAGTCGACGGTCCCGGCGATGAAGTCGCGGATGCCGCCGGAGGAGCCCTTGCCGGTGTACGAGCAGTTCTGGCTCGCGCACCAGTCCTTGTAGACCAGCTGGGGGAACGTGGCCCCCGAGCCGATGCTGGCGCCCATCGCCGGCGCGACGCCGACGGCCATGGCCCCGCTCGCGATGAGCGCGGCTCCGGCGAACGTCATGCGGTTGGATCGCTTCACGCTGTTTCCCGTCCTCGTATCGAGTGATGTTCTGGCGGGTGTCGGGCCCCGGCGAGGCGACGCTAACAGCGGGCACGTGACAACACGGAGACGGTCGTGTGAAGCATGTGTCACATACGTCCTGCGTGATGTGTCATCACGTAACACGTGGTGTTGCAAAAGGTGCGATATCCCCAGGGGCGTGGGGAAACGGGGGACAACCGGGCGCGTTCACAGGGCGTTCACACCATCGTCACGGGGATGCGCCACGGTGCGCGACCATCCGGACATAACCTTCGGATCCATGGAGTCAACGAAGCCGCAGATCCTGGTCGTCGAGGACGACGAGAGCATCGCCGAGGCGGTCGCCTTCCACCTGGAACGCGCCGGCATGAACCCCAGCGTGGCCGGTGACGGACTGGCCGGATTGCGCGCGCTGCGCACCGACCTCCCGGACGTCCTGGTGCTGGACCTCATGCTCCCCGGCGTGGACGGGTGGCACATCATCCGCGAGGTCCGGGACTGGGCGCCGCGCCTACCGGTGATCGTGGTGACGGCCCGCACCAACGAGCACGACCGCGTGGAGGTGCTGAGCCTGGGCGCCGACGACGTGCTCAGCAAGCCCTTCTCGATGCGCGAGCTGGTGGCGCGGGTGACGGCGGCCCTGCGCCGCAACGCCGCCGCCGAGGCATTCGCCGGGCGGGAGCCGATCACCGAGGGTGATCTGGTGATCGACCTGGACCGGCTGGCGGTGACGATCCAGGACGCGAACGTCGACCTCACGCCCCTGGAGTTCAAGCTCCTGTGCGTGCTGGCCGATCACCGCGGCCGGGCGATGTCACGCGACGTGGTGTTCCGGCGGGTCTGGGGCGGCGAGCGCGGGCACGGCGACCGCTCGGTGGACGTCCTGGTGCGCCGCCTGCGGCGCAAGGTGGACGAGATCCCGGGGCGCTTCACCTACATCCAGACCCAGCACGGGGTGGGCTACCGCCTGGAGGCCATGCCGCGCAGCCTCCCCGGGGCCTTCGCCCGGCGGGGAGATCTGGCGTCGATGCTCGCGCCGGGCGGGCCCGGCGCGGGGCGCGCCTAGGCCGACTCGCGCAGGCGCTGGGCCTCGGGGAGGGCCTGGAGCTTGCGGAGCGTGTTGTTCTCGATCTGGCGGATGCGCTCGCGGGTGACGCCGAACGCCCGCCCGACCTCCTCCAGCGTGCGGGGCTGGTCGCCGGTGAGCCCGAACCGCAGCTCGATGACCCGGCGCTCGCGCTCCGGGAGTGCGGCCAGCGCCTTGCGGACGTCCGCGTCGCGGAGCGTGCTGGACGCCTCGTCGAACGGTGAGCTCGCGGTCTCATCCTCGACGAAGTCCCCGAGGGAGGAGTCGTCCTCCTCGCCCACCGGCCGCTCCAGGGAGACGGGCAGCTGGGCCAGGCGGAGGATGTCGCGCACCTCGTCGACGGCCATGCGCAGCTCGGCGGCCAGTTCCTCGGGCTTCGGCTCGCGGCCGAGGCGCTGGGTCATCTGCCGCTCCATGTGCACCACGCGGTTGAGCTTCTCGACCATGTGCACGGGGATGCGGATGGTGCGGGCCTTGTCGGCGATGGCGCGGGTGACGGCCTGCCGGATCCACCACGTGGCGTAGGTGGAGAACTTGTAGCCGCGCCGGTAGTCGAACTTCTCGACCGCGCGGATGAGGCCCAGGCTGCCCTCCTGGATGAGGTCCAGGAACGACAGGCCGCGGCCCAGGTAGCCCTTGGCGATGCTGACGACCAGGCGCAGGTTGGCCTCGATCATCTGCTGCTTGGCGGTCATGTCGCCGCGCTCGATGCGCTTGGCGAGCGAGACCTCCTGCTCGGTGGTCAGGAGCGGCACCCGCCCGATCTCGCGCAGGTACAGGCGCAGGGAGTCGAGGCTGGGCTCGACCGTGAGGTCGATGCCGCCGGCGACCTCGGGCTCCTCCTCCTCGGCGTCGAGCACGTCGACACCGCGCTCGGCCAGGCCGGAGAGGAACTCCTCCAGCTGTTCCCGGGTGAGCTCGTGGTCCTCGAGCGCGCTGATGATCCCCTCATAGGTGAGGAAACCCTTCTCGCGCCCTTCCTCCACCAGCGCCCGCATGACCGCGGTGAGGTTCGTCTCACTGGGCCCTGCGTTGGATCGCGTCGCCATGGGCAGCCCTCCGTAGCGCTTCAGGGGTGGACGGACGGAGCCCAAGGCAGTTTACCGGGTCTTGACGCACATCGCGCGTGACCCGGCTCACACCGACCACGGGGCAGGGACCGCCCCCATGGCATTACCGTTACCCCGTCGGGCTCCCAATGAGCATCGGCACCTCGCCACCAAACGAAAGGCGCGCGGATGCGCAGCCGGCCCTCACCGCCGATGGAGGACCTTCAGGAGAGCCCTCCGGCCGCCAACCTGAGCCTCACCGGGGCGGGCGTCGTGCGGTCCGCGAAGGCCATCCGGATCGGCCATGCGGGCACCGAGCGCCTGTTCCAGGCCGAGATCGCGTGCTTCGCCGACCTCTCCGCGACTCGCAAGGGCGTGCACATGTCCCGGTTCGAGGAGGGCATCAACGAGGCCATCGACGAGGTGGTGCTGGGCGAGGCGCTGGTGATCGAGGCGCTGGCCGAGCGCATCGCCACGCGCGTCGTCGAGGCTCAGGGGGCCACGCGCAGCCGCGTGGAGATCCGGGCCAGCTACCCGGTGGTCCGCACCACGCCGGTGTCGGGCATCCCCAGCCAGGAGACCTACGAGCTCATCGGCATCGCGGCCGCGTCGCCGGCCGGCGCCCGGCGGGTGGTGGGCGCGTCGGCGCAGGGGATGAACGCCTGTCCGTGCGCGCAGGGCCTCATCCGCGAGCAGGCCGAGGAGGCCCTGGCCGACGACGGCTTCACGGCGGGCGAGATCGAGCGCATCGTCCGGCTGGTCCCGATCGCCACCCACAATCAGCGGGCGCGCGGGACCCTCCACCTCGGGGCGCCCGGCGGGGTCGCCGTCGACGCGGACGACCTCATCCGGATCATCGAGGAGTCGATGTCCTCGGAGATCTACGAGCTGCTCAAGCGCACCGACGAGCGGTATGTGGTGGACCGCGCGCACCGTCGGCCTCGGTTCGTGGAGGACAGCGTGCGCGAGATGGTGCGGCTGACGGCGCTCTCGCACCCGCTGCTGCCGGATGACGCATTCCTGTGGGCGCAGCAGGAGAACTTCGAGACCATCCACACCCACGATGTGATGGCCGAGCGCGCGGGCCTGCTGGGCGAGATCCGCGCCGAGCTGGCCGGCGGTCCCGCGACCGCCCGCCACGTGCGCCTCGAGGAGTGGCTCACCCCCGCCTGACGGCGGGGACTCAGGCCTCCGGGGCGGCGTCCCCGCGGCGCCGGCGTCCCAGCTCCAGCTTGGGCTCGGTGCGCTTCATCAGCCGTCCCATGTTCGCCCGGTGCCGCACGATCACGGCGCCCGATGCGAAGAGCGAGAACAGCAGCGTGGGCCAGTGCTCGCCCAGCAGCAGCGCCCCCACGGGAAAGGCCACGGCCGCGGCGATGCTGGCCAGCGACACGTACCGCGTGAGTGCGACCACCACGATCCACGTGCCGATCACGATGAGCGACACCAGCGGCACGAGGCCGATGACGGCCCCGCCGCCCACCGCGACGCCCTTGCCGCCCTTGAAGCGCAGCCACACGGGGAAGACGTGCCCCAGGATGGCGGCGGCACCGGCCACCAGCGGCCACGGCGAGTCGGTGAGGGCCCGCGCGATGAGCGTGGCGGCGACGCCCTTGCCGATGTCCAGCAGCATCACGGCGATGCCGATGCGCTTGCCCAGGGTGCGGAACACGTTGGTGGCGCCCACGTTCTTGCTGCCCACCGTGCGGATGTCCACGCCCTTGGCGCGGCCCGCCAGGTACGCGAACGGGATCGAGCCGAGCAGGTAGGCCAGCACCACGGCGACGGTCTGGTTCATGGGTCGCCTCCGACCTCGGTGTCCGGTGACTTGCGCGCGAAGAGCCGGCGGCGCGCCATCACGAAGTAGTACGCGCCCGACAGGATCGTCAGGACCACGGCCAGGTACAGCAGGGGGTCGTTCACGACGTCCCACGGGTGCGGGGCGATCGCGGCGACGATGGCGACGTTCTGGCTGAAGGCCTTGGCCTTGCCGAGCGACCCGGCGGGGATGATGAGGTCCTCGGACACCGCGACCAGCCGCAGCCCGGTCACGGCGAACTCCCGGGTGATGATGACCATCACGATCCAGGCGGGGATCTCACCGAGCTCCACCAGGCACAGCAGGGCCGCGCTCACCAGCAGCTTGTCGGCGAGGGGGTCCAGGAAGGCCCCGGCGACCGTGACCTGCCCTCGCGAGCGCGCCAGGTATCCGTCGAGGCTGTCCGTGGCCGCCGAGACGCCGTACAGCGATGCCGCCCACCAGTGGGCCGTCTCGGTGTCCACCAGGATCAACGCCATGATGGCCGGGATCGTGGAGATCCTGACGGCGGTGACCCAGAGCGCCGCGTTCACGGGAGGCATCCTACGCGCGCGGGGTGGTCTACGCTGGCGGGGTGAACGAGATCGCGGTGACGGCGGTCGGCGCGGACCGGCCGGGGATCATGGCGGCGCTCACCGAGGCGCTGCTGGAGCTGGGCGGGAACCTGGAGGACTGCCGCGCCGCGCTGCTGCGCGGGTCCTTCGCGGTGGCGCTGCTGGTGACCGTGCCCGACGAGGTGGACGTGGCGCGGGTGGACGCCGCGCTGCGCCCCGTGGCGGAGCGTCTGGGCCTGGGCCTGTGGACCGGCCCGGCGGCTCCGCAGGACGACGCGTCGGCGTGGGGTCCGCGCTGCGTGATCAGCGTCTACGGGGTGGACCACCCCGGGATCGTCCACGCGGTGACCTCGGCGCTCGCGGAGACCGGGGCGAACATCGTGGACCTGTCGGCCCGCGCCGCGGGACGGCCGCCCATCTACGCACTGGCCATCGAGGTGGACCTTCCCGCCGGATCGACCCCGGAGGCGATGGCCGTCGCGCTGCGCCCCGTGGCCGACCGGAACCGGGTGGAGCTGTCGGTCACGCCGGTCGCCGACGAGGTGATGTGAGCGGCGCCGGCCGGTGATCCGCGAGGTCCTGGTCTACCCCGACCGCCGGCTCAAGACGCCGGCGGCCCCCGTCGCCACGTTCGGACCCGCCTTGCGGCGCCTGGCGGCGGACCTCCTGGACACGGCCCGTGAGTACCCGCGCACCGTGGGGCTGGCCGCGACGCAGATCGGCGCGATGTGGCGCGTGGTGTTCGTGGACTGCACCGGCCATCCGAAGGTGCCCGACCCGCTGGGCCCCACCATCCTGGTGAACCCGCGCGTGGTGGCCGCCGACGGTGCGGAGACCGGCCGGGAGGGGTGCCTGTCGCTGCCGGACATCACCGCCGACGTCCGCCGTCCCGTGGCGATCACCGTGGAGGCGCGCGACCTCGACGGCCGGCCGCTGCGCGTGGAGGTGGAGGGCTTCGAGGCGCGTGTCGTGCTGCACGAGATCGACCACCTGGACGGCGTGCTCATCCTGGACCGCGTGGCGTCCCTGGCGCGCGACGTGTTCCCCCGCCGCTCGGGCCGCGGCAAGCGGTCGCCGGGTGCCGTGCTGGTGGAGCGGGCGGCCACCCTGGCCCGGCTCGCCCACGCCGGGCAGCGCTACAACGAGTCGCCGTACACCGACCACCTGGAGGCGGTGGCCGGCACGCTGCGCGAGCACGGGGTGGACGACCCCGAGCTCATCGCCGCCGCATGGCTGCACGACGTGGTGGAGGACACCCCCGTCGACGCCTCGGCGGTGTCGGAGGAGTTCGGTGCGCGCGTGGGCGCCATCGTGTCCGCGGTGAGCCTCCCGGACTGGCCCGACCAGGACGCCGCCCGGCGGGACTCCTGGACGCGCATCGCCGCGACCCCCGCGGCCGTGGTGGTGAAGCTGGGGGACCGCGTGGCGAACGTGCGCACCGGCGGTCCGAAGGCCCGGAAGTACGTGGGCCAGCAGGAGGCCTTCCGGGCGATCCTGGCCGGCGCCGATGCCGGCGGCTTCGACGCCCAGGTGGCGCGCCTGTGGGCCAGCCTCGACGCCGCGCTGGCGGGCCTGGAGTCCTAGACCGGGTCGTCCGCGCGCATGGCCGCGTGGGCCAGGACGCCCAGGATGTGGGCGCGCATGGGCTCGCCGAAGACCTCCCGGGCGGCGGCGAGGCGGGTGCGGGCCGACTCGTCGCCGTCGCCGGCGCCCAGCGCCACGACCCGGCGCAGGCCGGCCACCAGCACCAGCAGCGGCTCGTCGGTGGCGATCGCGTCCAGCGGGGGCTCGATGGGGTGCACCACGCGCAGCCACTCCGACGCCGCCTGCCCGGGCATCGCGTTCGCCCAGGCGGAGGTCATCACCGCCTCCTCGATCGCCCGGAGGCGGGCATGGGCGTTCGCCCCGGCCGCGGCGCCGGCGATGGCGTCGAGCTGTCGCCGCCCCACCGTGCAGCGGACGACGCGGCAGAACGCGTCATCGTCGTGATGGGCACTCACCTCCCCTGGATCGGCCGTGCCCCGGGATTCCGCAACGGTTCCCGGGGCGCGGCCCGCGCGCCTACGGGGTGATGGCCACCTTGATGACGCCGTCCTCCTGGTTCGAGAAGAGCGAGTAGGCCTCCTCGATCTGGTCCAGGTCGAAGCGGTGCGTGATGAGCTGGCCCAGGTCCAGGCGTCCCACCTTCACCAGGTTCATCAGGGCGCTCAGGCGCTTCTTGCCGCCCGGGCAGAGCGTGGTGCGGATGTCGATGTCGCCGATGCCGTAGATGAACGGTTCCAGCGGGATCGTGACCTTGTCGCCGTAGACCCCCAGCGACGACACCATTCCGGCGGGCCGCACGGCCTTGAGGCAGTTCTCGAAGGTCTCCTGGATGCCGAGCGCCTCGATGGCCACGTCGGCCCCGCGGCCCTCGGTGAGGGCCTTCACCTTCGCGACCGGG
>LNFL01000166.1 GCA_001464275.1 Actinobacteria bacterium Ga0077560
GGCGTCAACGACGACCCGGCCGACGCCAAGAAGCTCGCGCACCTGCTGCGCGACGGCCGCTTCCACGTGAACCTCATCGAGTACAACCCCACCGACGGCGGCTTCCGCAGCAGCCGGCCGGAGCGGCGGGAGAAGTTCCTGATCGCCCTGGAGCGGGCCGGGATCGAGGCGTCGGTGCGCCGCTCGCGCGGCGCCGACGTGTCGGCCGCGTGCGGCCAGCTGGCCGCACGCGCGACGGGCTGAGCGCCTAGCGCAGGCCGCAGGCGGCCACGGCGCCGCGGACGCCCTCGGCGTCCGGCAGCTCCAGCGGGTGCACGTACTGGGTGGCGCGCACCACGCCCTCGGCATCCACCACGATGACGGCCCGGCCGGAGTGGCCGCGCTCCTCCACGAAGATGTCGTAGGCCCGGGCGACCTCGCCGCGGGGCAGGAAGTCCGACAGCAGGGTCACCCCCTCCAGGCCCAGCGACTCCGCGAAGGCGCGCTGGCTGTTGGCGTGGTCCACCGAGATGGCCAGCACCCGCGCCGTCTCCCCGCCGTAGGCGCCGCCGCCGTCCAGGCCGCCCAGGTGGTCGGTGCAGACACCGCTGAAGGCGAGCGGGAAGAACGTGATGACGACCGGCGTTCCGCGGAGCTCCGAGAGCGTGACGGTGGTGTCGTCATGCGCCGGCAGGGTGAAGTCCGGCGCCTGCTGTCCAACCTCGAGCGGCATGTGTGCTCCTCTGGTCCGTCCCGCGACGGTGCGTGCCGCCCGGGGGATCGGCTGGGATAGGTTTCGCGCATGAGCGACGATCACGGCACACGGCGCCCACCCCATGCGGGCTGGACGCTGGGCGCGGGCGGTCTGCCGCGCCCGGTCTGGGCGGGGATGGCCTTCATCCTGGTGGTCGTGGGGGTGGTGCTGCTGGTCTCCGGCTACATGGGGTACGGCGCGCTGATCCTCGTGGTGGGGGCGGCCGCGGGCGTCAACGTGCTGTGAGCCCGTTCCCGCCCGACCCGGAGCTGGTCGCGGACGCCCTGCTGGAGGCCCATCCGGACGCGGAGCCGTTCGAGGTGGAGGGCCCGCAGCTGGAGGCGTGGTTCCTGGCGGTCGGCGCGGACCCGCACGACGAGGTCCTGGTGAACGCGGCCCTGCGCGCCTGGGAGGCCCGCCGGGCCTGAGGTCAGGGGACGGGCGTCACCGGCCGGCCGCGACGCCGGATCCACCGGGCGATGACCACCGGGACGGCCAGCGTGACGATGACGACCAGGACGGTGGTGACGCCGCCCACGGTCCCCGACACCCGCTCCCATTCGCTGCCCAGGATCCAGCCGGCCCCGATGAGCGCGGTGTTCCACACCGCCGATCCGGCCGCGGTGAGCAGGGTGAACGGCACGACGCCCATGCGCAGGGCGCCCGCCGGGAAGGACACCATGCTGCGCCCCACCGGCAGGATGCGCGCCACGAAGACCACCAGCGGGCCGCGGCGGGCGAACCAGGCCTCGGCGCGGGCCAGGTCCTCGGCGTTGATGCGCGCGATGCGGCCGTAGCGCAGGATCGCCGGCCGGCCGCCGAACCGGGCGATGGCGTACAGCAGCAGCGCGCCGGCGACCGACCCGGCGGTGGCCGCGGACACCGCGCCGGCGAAGCTCATGCGCCCGTCGTCCACCAGGAACCCGGCGAGCGGGAGGATCACCTCGGACGGGATGGGCGGGAACAGGTTCTCGCCCACCATCAGCAGGAAGAGCCCCAGGTACCCCAGGTCGTGCACGAGGTCCGTCACGGCGCGGACGGTAGCCGTCCGCCCTGGGACGCGTCAGGGGGTTCGGGTGTGCTGCGGCGCGGTGATGGCGATGCCGAGGTCGCCCGGTACGGCGGCGGTGAGGGTGAGCCCCAGCCGGTCCGACAGCGCGGCGGCCAGCGCCGCGTCGACGGACCGCCGGGCGGGGTCCCCGCCCTCGGCGGCGATGGAGGTGGCGGGCACGTCCGGCGCGCCGCAGGCGGTCATGCCGGCGAACCAGTGCGGATCGGGGTCACGGTTGAGGGCGAGCCCGTGCGTGGTGACCCCGCCGCTCACGCGGATCCCGACGCTGCCGAGCTTTCGGCCCTCCCGGTACAGGCCCATGGCGTCGGCGCCCGGCGCCGCGCCGCCGACGCCGGCCGCGGCGACGGCGTCCCCCATCGCCCCCACCAGCGCCTCCACGAACGACCGCACCCGCCCGCCGGGGCGCAGGTCGGCGATCACGTAGCCGGTCGTCTGGCCGGGCCCGTGCCAGGTCATCTGCCCGCCGCGGTCCACCCGGTGGAACTCGGCGCCCACGGCCGCGAGGTGCTCGTCGGACAGGAACAGGTCCTCCCGCCGGCCGTGCCGGCCCGCGGTGTAGACCGGGGGGTGCTCCAGCAGCCACACCACGTCGGGGATCTCACCGGCGCGGCGAGCGGCGGCCAGGTGGCGCTGGACGTCCCACGCCTCGGCGTAGCCGATGCGCTCGGTGCGCAGCAGCAACGCGCTCCGCGTCCCGAGGACGGTGCTCACAGCACCAGCGCGTGCGGCCGCTCCAGGAGCTCGGCCACGCGCTCCAGCAGCCCGGCGCCGTGGCGCCAGCCCAGGTCGTCCCCGGGCGTGAGCGTGATGGTGATGACCCGTCCGGCGACCACCGAGGTCTCCCGCACGACCGGCTGCGGTCGCACGCGGCCCACCGCTATCACCGTGCCGGGGGCCGGCCCGGGCACCACGCGGTCGGCGCCGCCGCGGGTGAGGTCGAGCACCGTGATCGCGGCGTCGCCGGCCACGCCGCCGTCCTGGATGGCGGCCGCGATGGCGCCCACCGACAGACCGTCGGCATCGGGAACCACGATGGGCTCCGGTTCCTCCGGGGTGCTCACCGCCACCGTGCCGTCGCCCCCGGCCAGGGCGATGGCACGCACCAGCAGTGCGTCCAGCCCCGGTCCCGGGCCGTCGCTCGCCGCCGCCAGGGCGTCGCGCAGGCGCAGCAGCTCGGTGACGTCGACGTCGCGCTCCAGCAGCACGGCCGGCATTCGCGGTTCGACGGCGCCGGTATCCACCGGGTCCTCCGGCGACGGCGCGGCCGCGGCTGCCGCGGTCGGCGCCGCCGCGGGCGGGTCGGGCACCAGGCGCAGCAGGGCGATGGACCCGGTCACCTGCTCGGCGGGGTCGGGCTCCTCGCGCTCCGGCACCTGCTCCGCCTCGGTGACGTCGGGGGTGGGGTCCGCCGCCGCCTCGTCCTCGTCGCCCAACGGCCCGACGCCGCCCATGAGGACCTCGTCCTCGATTGCGGGAACGGCGGCGGTGACGACATCCGGTTCGGGTTCGGGCTCCGGTTCGGGCTCGGGCTCCGGTTCGGGCTCGGGGACGGGTTCGGGTTCGGGCTCGGGTTCGGGCTCGGGGACGGGTTCGGGTTCGGGCTCGGGTTCGGGCTCGGGCTCCGGCTCGTGGTCCTCCGCGAGGCCGACGGGGACGCCGGGCGGGTGCGGGGCGGCTCCCGCGGCCGCCGCCTCCACATCGGCCCGCACGATCCGGCCGCCGGGGCCGGTGCCCACCACGGCCGTCAGATCCACGCCCAGCTCCTCCGCGATCCGGCGGGCCGGCGTGGAGACGACCGGCTCCGCGTGCGCGGCGGGGTCGTCCGACCCGAACATGCCCATCTGCACCGGGCCGGCGGGCGGCGGGGCGCCGACCATCCCGATGGGGTCGCCGATGCCCACCTCCGTGCCCTCGGCCACGCCGTGCAGCAGCTCGCCGCTGGCCGGCGCCTCCAGCGCCTCCACGCGGTCCTCCACGGCCACCTCGGCGATGAGCTGACCCTCCACCACCGAGGCGCCGTCGGGCGCGAGCCACCGCAGCAGCACGCCGTCCCGCATCGTCTCGGTGATCCGCGGCATCAGGATGTCGTCCACGGGGCGATTGTGACAGCGCCGCCCGCCGGCGGGTCAGTCCGGCAGGTGCAGGTGCCGTTCCACGAGGGTCACGTCGCGCCAGGCGCCGTCGATGCGGCCGTGGCCGCGGTGGGTGCCCACCACCGTGAAGCCGTGCCGGCCGGCCAGGGCCAGGCCCGCGCCGTTCTGCGGCAGGATCATCCCCACCAGCTTCCAGTAGCCGTGGCCCGGCGCGGTGCTGATGAGGTGCTCCAGCAGCCCGCTGCCCACGCCGGCGCCCCGCGCGTGACGGGCCACGTAGACGGTGTACTCCCCCACCCCCGCGTACCAGGGGCGATGCGAGAACGGGGCCAGCGCGGACCAGCCCGCGATCCGTCCGCTGATCTCGGCGCAGTAGACGGGGGCGTTGGCCGGCCGGGCCGACAGCCACTCCCGCCGCTCGCCCTCGGGGTGGGGGCCGGTCGCGAACGTCGCGATGCCGTCCTCGATGCCCTCGTCGTAGATGGCGCCGATGGCCGCCGCGTCGGCGGGTTCGGCGGGGCGGATGCGCAGTTCTGGTCCGGTCACGCTCATCGGGAGTGTGCCACACCGCCCACCACCGCCCTGCCAATTATGGTAGTCATTCCCAACAAGCACCCGAACCACTCGCCAGAGGTCCACATGCTCCGCTTGCCCCGTTCACCGATCTCCGCCCTGCTGGCGGCCGTGTTGCTGGTCGCGGCGCTCGCCGGGTTCGCCGGGTGCGGCGATGACGCGACCTCCGAGGCGGGCGACACCGCCACCACCGCAGACGCTCCCACGATCGTCGTCACGACGAGCGTGCTGGGCTCCCTGGTCACGGAGCTCGTGGGCGACCGCGCGGAGGTGCAGGTGCTGATGCCGAACGGCGTCGACCCGCACGACTTCCAGCCGTCCGCCAAGGACGCCTCGCGGCTGCAGGATGCCGATCTCATCGTGATGAACGGCCTGGAGCTGGAGGAGAGCCTGGAGAAGCCCGTCGAACAGGCCGGCGCCGCGGGAGTGCCGGTGTTCGTGGCCGGCGACCACGTCGACGTGCGCGTGTTCGGGGAGGGTGAGCTGCCGGAGGACGAGCACGCCGACGAGGAGCACGCCGACGAGAAGCAGGCCGGCACCGAGGACGAGCACGCCCACGAGCACGGTTCCGGTGCCGACGACCCGCACATCTGGATGGATCCCGCGCAGATGCAGAAGGTGGTGGCGGCCCTGACCCCGGTCGTGCAGCAGGAGACCGGCCTGGACGTGGCGGCGGCGGGCAAGGACCTCCAGGGCCGGCTGGCGGCCCTGTCCACCGAGCTGGCGGAGCGCGCCGCCACGGTCCCGGCGGCGAACCGCAAGCTGGTGACCGGGCACGAGTCGATGGGCTACTTCGCCCGTGCCTACGACTTCGAGCTGGTCGGAGCGATCATCCCGTCGCTGTCGTCGCAGGCCGAGCCCTCGGCGGGCGAGCTGGCCGAGCTCCGCGAGCAGATCCGGGCGGCCAAGGTGCCCGCGATCTTCACCGAGATCGGCACGCCGACGTCGATCGCCGAGGCCATCGGTGACGAGACCGGGGTCCGCGTCATCGAGGTCGCGTCGCACAACCTGCCCGACGACGGCTCCTACCTCACCTTCATGCGTGAGGTCATGGACCGGGTGGTGGACGGCCTCGGGTCGTAGGCTTCCCGGGTGACCGCGCTCGCCGAGCCATTCACCGACCCCTTCCTGCAGCGCGCCCTGGTGGCCGGCGTCCTCGTGGCGCTGGCCGCCGCGGTGGTGGGGACCTTCGTGGTGCTGCGGGGCCTGGCGTTCATCGGTGACGCGCTGGCGCACGGCGTGCTCCCGGGCATCGCCGTCGCGCTGCTCGCGGGCGGCCCCGGCATGCTGGGCGCGCTGGTGGGCGCCGCCGTGATGATCGGCGGGGTCACCCTGGTCACGCGCTCGTCACGGCTCTCGGGCGACACGGCATGCTCTCCCTGGGCGTGGTGATCGTCTCGCGCTCCTCCAGCTTCACCGGGGACCTCACCCGAATCCTGTTCGGCGACGTGCTGGGCATCGGCTGGGACGACATCCAGCTCCAGGCCGTCGTCACGCTGCTGGTGCTGGGCGTGGCGGGGCTGTTCGCACGACCCTTCCTGCTGTTGTGCATCGATCCGGAGACGGCGACCGTGGCGGGGTTCCGCGCGGCGCGGTACCACGCGCTCATGCTGGCCCTCATCGCGGTCACCGTGGTGGTGTCGTTCCAGGCCGTCGGGACCCTGCTGGTGTTCGGCATGCTGGTGGCGCCGCCGGCCACCGCCGCCCTGTTCGCCCACCGGGCGGGCGTGATGATGATCATCGCCGGGGTCATCGGGGCGGTGTCGGTGTGGGCGGGCCTCGCGATGTCCTACGCGTACGACCTGGCGGCCGGCGCATCGGTGGTGCTGGTGCAGGTGGCCGTCTTCTTCGTGGCGCTGGCGCTGAGCACGCTCATGGACCGCCGCGCGCCGCAGGTGGAGACGGCGTGAGCGACGCCGCGGTCCGCGCCCGGGGCGTCGCGGTGGGGTGGGACGGCCGGGTCGTGGTCGAGGACATCACGCTCGAGGTGCCCCCGGCGAGCACGCTGGCCATCGTCGGCACCAACGGCTCCGGGAAGTCGACGTTCCTGCGCACCGTGGTGGGCCTGCAGCCGGCGCTGGGGGGCGAGCTGCGGGTGCTGGACGGCGCGCCCGGGGCGCAGCCGGCCCGCGTGGCGTACGTGGGCCAGTTCCACCCCCAGGGCTTCGTGCTTCCGCTCCGCGTGCGGGACGTGGTGGCCATGGGCCGGTTCCCGCGCCTGGGGCTGCTGGGGCGCCCGGGCCCCGAGGACCACGCCCGGGTGGAGGAGGCCATGGGGCGCATGCAGATCCTCCCCCTGGCGCGCCGCGCGCTGCGGGACCTCTCGGGCGGCCAGCGCCAGCGGGCGTACGTGGCGCAGGCGCTGGCCCAGCGCGCGGACCTGCTGGTGCTCGACGAGCCCGCGTCCGGGCTCGACCCGGCCGCCCGCGAGCTGCTCACCGCGGCGCTCGACGAGGAGCGCGTCCGCGGCGCGGCGGTGATCCACTCCACGCACGACGTGCGGGAGGCGATGCACGCCGACCAGGCCCTGCTGATGGCCGGCCGCGTGGTCGCCGTGGGGCCGCCCGGCGAGGTGGTCTCCAAGGAGGCGGTCATCGCCACGTTCGGCCTGGTCCTGGGCGATCTGCCGGACGGCACGCCCATCGCGCTGGATCCCGGCCACGCGCACGGCCACCACGACCCGCACGACCACCACCACCACTGATGCCGGTGCTGCTGCGGCTGGACGTGCGGCTGGCCGTGGCGCGGCTGCCCGCGGACGCCCGGCTGCCGGAATGGGCCGGCCTGGACGAGGCCGGGTTCGTGTCGGTCACGCGCACCGCGGACGAGCTGTCGGTGGTGTGCGCCGAGTCCCGGGTGCCCGGCGACGTCGTCGCCGAGCGGGGCTGGGGCGCGTTCTCGGTGCGCGGACCCCTCGACTTCGCCCTTACCGGCGTGCTGGCGTCCATCGCCAGGCCGCTCGCCGAGGCGGGGATCCCGGTGTTCGTGATCTCCACCCACGACACCGACCACGTCCTGGTGCGATCCGCCGACATGGACCGTGCCGCGCTCCGGCTGCGCGAGGCGGGTCACGTGGTGGAGGGGTGACCGGGGGACCTCGGCCGGCGGTGGCGGACGTGCCCGGTGCGGGCCGGCGCCGGACGCGCGAAGATACGGGCGTGCACGACCACCCCGCCTCCGAGCCCTGGATCGACCACGCGCGCGCCGAGCTGGCCCGTGCCGGCCACCGCGCGGGTGGCGCCCGGACCGCCGTGCTCGAGACCCTCGCGGGGACCGGCTGCTGTCAGACCGCGCAGGAGATCCACGATCTGCTCCGCGTGGACGGCGGGCGCCGGGTGGGCATCGCGTCGGTCTACCGGGTGCTCGACCAGCTGGTGGGACTGCGGCTGGTCACCAAGATCGAGTTCGGTGACGGGGTCTCCCGCTTCGAGGCGGCCACCACCACCACGTGGTGTGCACCGAATGCGGCCGGGTCGATCCGTTCGAGGACCGGGACCTGGAGCGGGCGATCACCGGCAGCGGGCGGCGCACCGGCTTCCAGGTGACCGACCACGACGTGGTGCTGAGGGGCCGCTGCCCCGACTGCGCGGGGGCCTGACTACCCCACCGGGGCCGGCGCGTGCGCCGCGGGCCTGCGGCCCCGGCGCGGCATCGTCGCCAGCGCCGAGACCGCGAGCAGTCCCACGGCGGAGAGGGCGATGGTCGCGCCCGGAGGCGTGGCGAGGTGGTAGGCCACGGTGAGCCCCCCGGCCGCCGCGGTGACCCCGAGGCCGCAGGCGGTGAGCGTCATGCCGAGCACGGTGGCGCTCCACGGATCACCAGCATCGCGATGCTCATGAGCAGCCCCACCGACTGGAGCGACACCACCACGGCCACCGCCAGGGCGCCCAGCATGCCGAGGCGCAGGGCGCCCACGCGGATCCCGACCAGCCCGGCGTGGAGGGGGTCGAACGCGCTCGACCGAAGGTCCCGCCAGAGGACGGCGAGCAGGCAGACGGCGCCGGCCGTGAGCAGGAGATTGAGCCGCAGGTCCGCGGACGTGACGGCCGTGATGGATCCGAAGAGGTGGTGGGTGAGGTCGATGCTCACGTCGTCGGCACGGCTGAGCACCAGGACCCCGACCGCGAAGAGCGCCACCTCGGCGATCCCGATCACCGAATCGCTGCGCAGCCGGGGGTGTCGTGACAGCACCGCGATGAGCACCGCCATGAGGATGCCCGCGGCGAGCGCGCCCAGCACGATGCTCGCCCCGAGCAGGTACGCGAGCGCCACGCCGGACAGCGACGCGTGGCCCATGGCGTCCCCCAGGTACGCGAGCCGGCCGAGCACCACCCACACGCCAACGAGCGGGCTCAGGACGCCCACCAGCAGCGCAGCGCCCAATGCGCGCTGCATGAACTCGTAGGCGTAGGGGTCGGTGAGCCAGTGCATGCTCAGGCCGCCGCGAGCGCCGGGAGCCCGAAGAAGCGCTCCAGGCCGCGGGCGTCCAGCACCTCCCCGGGCGGCCCGTCCCCCACCACCCGGCGGTTGATGGCGATGCAGCGGTCGAAGCGCTCGCGCACGAGGGCCAGGTCGTGGGTGGAGACCATGATGGCGGTGCCCTCGTCGGCGAGCCGCCGCAGCAGGTCGACCAGGGCGACGGTCATGCCCGCGTCCACGCCGGACAGCGGTTCGTCCAGCAGCATCACCGACGGTTCCTGCGCCAGGGCCCGGGCGATGAGCACCCGCTGGAGCTGCCCGCCGGAGAGGGCGCCGATGGGGCGGCGCTCGAGGCCGTCGAGCCCGACGCGGCTCAGGCAACGCGCGACGGCGCGCCGGTCATGCCCGTCGTTCCACGGGCGGAAGCCGCGCACCGCCCGCCGGCCCGTGGCGACGGCCTGTCCCACCGTGATCGGGAAGTCGAGCTCCACCTCCGGCCGCTGCGGCACGAACGCCGCGCCGTGCCGCCGGGTCTCGTGCACCACGATCGTCCCCTCGGCCGGGAGGCGCCCGAGCGCCGCGCGGAACAGGGTGGACTTGCCGGCGCCGTTGGGCCCCACCAGGGCGACCAGCTCGCCCTGGGCGATGCTGAAGGACGCGTCCTCGACGGCGACGTGGCGCCCGTAGCGCACGGTGACCCCGCGAAGCTCCAGGGCGGCGTGGTCTAGCCCGCGGTGCATGCGAGCCCCTTCACCAGGCGCCGCAGGTTGTCCCGCTGGATGCTGGCGTAGTCGGCGCCGGCATCCAGCTGCTCCTGGGGGATGCCCTCCACCGGGTCGAGGGCATCCGTCCTCGCGCCGATCTCGCGTGCCACCGTGTCCGCGAGCTTCCGCGGCACCAGGGTCTCGAAGAACACCGTGGTGACCCCGTTGGCCTTCGCGTACCGGGCGGTGGCGGCGAGGCTCCGCGGGTCGGGCTCCTCGTTGGGGGTGATGCCGGCGATGGGCGCTTGGCGCAGGCCGTACCGGTCGGCGAGGTAGCCGAAGGCGGCGTGGCTGGTCACCAGCACACGTCCGCGGCACCCCGCGAGCTCGCGCGCGAAGGTCCGGTCGAGGTCGCGGAGCGCTCCGAGGAACACCTCCGCGTTGGTCCGGTAGGTGTCCGCGTCCCCGGGATCCGCGGCGATCAGCCCGTCGCGCACGGCCTCCACCATCTCGGCGTATCGCGCGGGGTCCACCCACACGTGGGGGTCACGGCGGCCGGCCAGCTCGGTGCCGTCCACCTCACCCACCACCCCGGGTACCGCGTCGTCGACCGTCCGCAGGTCGACGGAGCCCAGCAGGTCGATCGACGACCCCTCGGCGCGGTTGCCGACGGCGCGCTCCACCGACCGCTGGAAGCCGCCGCCCAGGTACAGCACCAGGTCGGCCTCCTCGAGCGCCGCGGCCGCCGTCGGGGTGAGCTCCAGGTCGTGCGATGCGACGCCCGGCGGGGTGAGGTTCGTGACCTCCACGCGATCCCCGCCGACTCGGCGGGCCGCCTCCTCGACCGGGTAGAAGGCGACGGCGACCTGCAACGGCGCGTCTGCGGTGGCCGGCTCCTCCGAGTCCCCGCACCCGGCGAGCAGGGCGAGTGCGAGCAGTCCGGCGGCGGTGGGTGCGAGTGGTCTCAATGATCCTCCCTTGAATTAGAGCGAGAATCATTATCATGTTGGGGAGGGGGACGGCGCTCCCCCCGACCGCTCACCCGCAGTGAAGGAGCAGCATGGCCATCACCGACGACCGCGTGCCGGTCACGGTCCTCACCGGCTTCCTGGGTTCCGGGAAGACCACCCTGCTCAACCGGATCCTCACCGAGGAGCACGGGCAGCGGATCGCCGTCATCGAGAACGAGTTCGGGGAGGTCGGCATCGACAACGACCTCGTGATCGATGCCGAGGAGGAGATCTTCGAGATGAACAACGGGTGCATCTGCTGCACCGTTCGCGGGGACCTCATCCGCATCCTCGGGCGCCTCATGAAGCGCCGCGACCGCTTCGACCGGATCCTCATCGAGACCACCGGCCTCGCGGACCCCGGGCCGGTGGCGCAGACCTTCTTCGTGGACGACGAGATGTCGGGGCGCCTGCGGCTGGACGGCATCGTCACCGTCGTGGACGCCAAGCACGTGTGGCAGCACATCGACTCCGCCCCAGAGGTGAAGGAGCAGCTCGCGTTCGCCGACGTGGTCCTGCTCAACAAGGCCGACCTGGCCGAGGGCGAGGAGCTCGACCGGCTGGAGCGGAGGGTCCGCGGCATCAACAGCCGTGCCCGCCTGCACCGCAGCACCAACGCCGAGGGGGTCGACCTCGACGCCCTGCTGGAGGTGGGCGGGTTCAGCATCGACCGGGCCCTGGAGATCGACCCGGAGTTCCTGCAGCCGCAGTACCCGTTCGAGTGGGCCGGCATCGTGGCCTCCGACGGCCCGCTGAACCTCTCGCTCGCCGAGGGACCCGACCCGTCCATCGACGTCCTGCTGCTGCCCGTGGCGACCGCCGATGAGCCCGGCCTGGACGGCGTGCTGCGCCAGGCCACCCTCGCGTTCTCGGACGAGCCCCTGGACCTGGGCAGCAGCGGCGCACTCGTGCCGGGCCGTCTGGCGAGGATCCCCGTGGACGCGAACGGCGCCTGGGTGTCGCTGGATCTGCGGCCGGGCGTCGCGTACGCGCTCTTCACCCAGCACGGCCCGGATGAGTTCGCGATGGAGCTCGGCGGCCCCGGCGGCCTGGTGGCCCCGCTGCTGGCGCGGGAGTTCGCGCCCGACCACGAGCACGACGCGGAGGTCACCTCCGTGGGGATCGAGCTGCCGGGGGAGCTGGATGCGGACCGGCTGAACGCGTGGTTGAGCAACCTGCTCGCCACCCGTGGTCCCGACCTCTTCCGCAGCAAGGGGATCCTGGCCGTGCAGGGCGATCCCCGGCGGTACGTGTTCCAGGGGGTGCACATGCTCATGGACTCCCGGCCCGACCGGCCGTGGGGCGACGACCCGCGCCGAAGCACGATCGTGTTCATCGGCCGGAACCTGGACCGTGCCGAGCTCATCGAGGGGTTCCGGGCATGCCTCGCATGAGGCCGGCGCGCCCGTCGCTCACCGCGCGGCCCGCACCGTCGGCGCCGTCGGTGCGATGGCGGGCCGCCGCGGCCGAGCACGTCTCCGCCGTCGCATGGGCTCCGGACGGCGCCGCGGTCGTCGCCGGGGACCTGTCGGGCGCCGTGGTGGCGCACGCCGCGGCCGACGGGTCGGGGCGCCGCCTGGGGGCGCACGACGGCGCCGTCGCGTCGGTGTCCTGGGCGACCGACGGCGGTGAGCTGGCGAGCGCCGGCGAGGACGGCGCGCTGCGCAGGTGGCGCCCCGCCGGGGGCGCCGCGGGGGAGGTCGTGCTGGGCGGCTGGGCCGACCGGTGCGCGTACTCCCCGGACGGCGCGATGCTGGCGGCCTCGGCGGGCCGGAGGCTCGTCGTCCTGGGCCGGGACGGCGCCACCCTGACCGACACGGCCGACCACGGCAGCACGATCACCGACCTCGAGTGGGCGCCCGGCGGTGGGCGCGTCGCCGTGTCGGCGTACGGCGGGGTGACCATCTGGGAACCCGCCGCCGTCGATCCGGTCGCCCGGCTGTCATGGACCGGGTCGAGCCTCACGCTGCGCTGGAGCCCGGACGGCCGGCACATCGCCACCGGCGATCAGGACGCCACGGTCCACTACTGGATCGTGGCGGACGCGGAGGACCTGATGATGAGCGGGTATCCCACGAAGGTCACGACCCTCGGATGGTGCGCCGACGGACGGTATCTCGCGACCGGTGGCGGCGACGCGATCACGTTGTGGGACTGCTCGGGTGCCGGACCGGCCGGTCGCCGTCCCAGGGTGCTCGACGGGGACGAGACGCTGATCACCGCGATCGCCGCACCTTCCTCAGGGTCGCTCCTGGCGGCCGGCACGGAGGGCGGATCGGTCGTCGTCTGGCGGATCGGGCCCGGTCGGGTGCCCGCACCGGTCCGGTGCGAGCTGGGTGACGAGGTCGCCGCGCTCGTGTTCAGCCCGGACGGCGCAGCGCTGGCGGCGGGCACGGCGGACGGCGTCGCGGTGATCGACCTGCGGGAACCCATCCGCGGGTCGTGAGCGGGACGACCGGGGCGGGGCGGCGCGCCCGCCCCGCCCTCACTCCCCGGGGGTGAACTGGATGGCGTTCCGCTTGCGGGCGAGCTGCGACAGCGCGACGGCCAGCACGAGCGCGCCGCCGTAGAAGAGCTGCTGGATGAAGGTGTCCACGCCCAGCTGCTGCAGGCCGGTGATGCCCGTCGCCAGGAAGTAGACCGCCACGACCGCGCCGAAGGGGTTGAAGCGCCCGGGCTGGATCGTGGTGGCGCCCAGGAACGCGGCCGAGAAGGCCGGCAGCAGGAAGTTCAGCCCGCTGGTGGGGTCCGCGGATCCCGTGGTGCCGGCGTAGATGACCCCGGCCGCGGCGGCCAGCAGGCCGGAGGCCACCATGGCCCCCCACCGCAGACGCCCGACGTGCAGGCCCGACAGCCGGGCGACGCTGCGCCCTCGGCCCACGAACAGCAGGCGCCGCCCGAGCGCCGTGAACTCCAGCACGTAGAGCAGGATCGCGGAGAACACCAGCGCGTACCAGAAGCCCAGCGGGATGCCGAGCAGCTTGTTGATGATCACGTTGTTCACGAGATCCCCGGAGATGCCGCCCACGGTGCGCGAGTCGGAGATCCACAGCACCACGCCGGCGATGAACGTGGACGTGCCGAGGGTGACGATGAACGAGTCGATCCCCAGGAGCACGATGAGGCCGCCGTTCACGATCCCGATGACGGCGCCCGCGGCGAGCGCGGCGAGGATCGCGATCCAGATGCTCACCCCGTGATCCACGTTCAGCAGGGCCACGATCATGGCCGACAGGCTGAGGTTCGCGGCGACCGAGATGTCGTACTCGCCGGCCACCAGGGGCACGATCAGCGCCAGCGCCAGCATCACCTGCACGGCCTGGGTGCCCAGGATGTTCACGAACATGTTGTCCGTGGTCAGGAACGTGTCGGGCCGCAGGAACCCGAACACCACGATGGTGGCGATCCAGACCACCGGCAGGGCGAGCCGCTCCGCCATGTCGCGGCTCAGCCAGCTGCGGACCCGGGACGGGGCCTGCGCGGGGGCGGTGCTCATGCGGAGGCCGTCCTCGCCTCGGCGCCGGCGTAGCACTGCTCGGTGATGCGGTCCTTGACCACGTCATCCCCCCTCAGCTCGCTGATCACCCGTCCCCGTCCGAACACCAGCACCCGGTCGCAGATCTGGGCGAGTTGCTCGTGGTCGCTGCTGGCGCACACCATGCTGGCGCCGGCCTCCGCCGCCGCACGGATCGTCGCGAAGATCTGCTGGCGGGCGCCCACGTCCACGCCCTGCGTGGGCTCGTGGAACAGCAGCAGCCGCGGTCCGGTGTCCAGCCACTTCGCCAGCAGGGCCTTCTGCTGGTTGCCGCCCGAGAACGCCCCGTAGTCGCTGCGGGGATTCGGCGGCCGCACATCGAAGGTCTCCATCAGCGCGCCGGTGTGGTCGTGCATCCGCCCGCGCCGCAGCCGCCCGCCCTCGCGGAACCGCGGGAGCTGGGGGAGCGTGAGGTTGTCGGTCACCGACAGGCCGCCCACCGCGCCGTCGCGCTGGCGGTCGCCGGGGATGAGGGCCATGCGCGCCGCAAGCGCCGCCGGCGGCGTCATCCGCGTGAGGTCGTGCTCGGTGCCCTCGAGGGTCAGGGTGCCGGATTCGGCCGGCCACGCGCCGGCCAGCAGGTACGGCACCGCCTCGAACCCGGACCCGGCGAGCCCGGTGAGCCCCAGCACCTCGCCGGCGGCCACGCGCAGCTCCACGTCGCGCACCCCCGGGCCCGTGAGGCCGGTCACCGTGACGGCCGGCGCCTCGCCGGTGTGGTCGCGATGGGCGCCGCTGAACTGCTCCAGGCGCCGCCCGATGATCATCTCCACCAGAGCCGCCTCGCCGGTCTGGGAGGTCACCGCGGTGCCCGCCACATGGCCGTCGCGCAGGACGGTCACCCGGTCGGTGATCTCCCGGATCTCGTCCAGGTCGTGCGAGACGAACAGGACGCTGCCGCCGGTGGCGGCGATCTCGCGCACCAGGGCGAACAGGTGCTCCACCTCGGTGCGCGGCAGGAAGACGGTGGGCTCGTCGAGCACCAGGATGCCGGGGCCCTCGTGCTCGGCCCGCACCTCCTCCACGGCGCGCACGATGGCCAGCAGCGCGCGGTCCACCGGGCGCAGCTCGCCCACCACGGCGGTCGGGTCCAGCCGCACGCCGTACCGGGCGAACACCTCGCGGGCCCGCCGGGCCTCCCGGCCCCAGGACAGCGGCCGCAGGTGGGATGAGCGCGCGATGAGGCCGGCGCGCAGGTTCTCGACCACCGTGAGGCTGGGCACGAGCGCCAGGTCCTGGTGCACGAACCCGATGCCGAGCTCGCGGAAGCGCCCCGGCGGCAGCGGGAGCGGCACGGGCCGTCCCGAGAACTCCAGCTCGCCGCTGTCCGGTTCGTGGAACCCGGCGAGGATCTTGATGAGGGTGGACTTGCCGGACCCGTTCTCGCCGAGCAGGCCGTGGACCTCGCCCGGCAGCACCGACAGGTCGGCGTCCGCGAGGGCGCGCACGCCCCCGAAGTGCTTGCTCACCCCGCGCAGCGACAGCGCGGGCGGCACATCGGCCGCCCGCGCGTCGGATGCGTGGGGTGTTACTTCAGACCCCAGAGCGTCGCGTACTCGTCGCGGAACGCGGTGCCGAAGCCCGCGCCGTCCTCGAGCGCCTCGGCCACGTTGGTCTCGTCGAACACGCGGATCGGGACGTTCGGGGTGGTCGTCGGCTCGGCGCCGGTCAGCAGACGCAGGTGCTGGTCGACGGCCGCGTAGGCGATCCACTCGAGGTTCTCGCCGACGTCCATCTCGATCACCGAGCCGGGCTTGATGAGCTTGAGGATGTCGGGAGTGCCGTTGAACGTGGCGATCTTCAGATCGTCACGCGACAGCGCCTTGATGGCGGCCTCGGTCTGCGGGGCCTGCGCGCTGTCGTACAGGTTGATCACGTAGTTGATGTCGGGGTTCGCGGTGAGCTCCGACTGGACCTGCTGCTGCAGCTTGCCGAGGTCGGCGATCGTGCTGTCGACCTTGGTGATCGTGCAGTCCGGGCAGCGGGTGGCGAACTCGTCCTCGATGCCGGTCATCATCGGCACCGTCGAGTTGACCTGGTTGATGGTGGTGACCAGGACGTTGGCCTTGCCCTCGGTCCGCACGATCGCCCAGTTCGCCAGCAGGCGGCCGGCCTGCTCGTACGGGATGTTGGTGGCGGCCGCGATGTTCGGGTCGCCCTCCTGGTTCACGTCGTACAGGTGGGTGGCGACCACCGGGATGTTCTTGCCCTTGGCCTGGGTGACCTGCGCGGACACGGCCGCGGGGTCGAGGCCGGCGAGCAGGTCGATGGAGTCGGCGTTCTTGCTGAGCGCGTCACTCACGCCCTTCGCCCATTCCGCCGGGGTGCCCTGGTTCTTGAAGACGGTGACCGTGAGGCCGGCGGTGGTGCCGACCTTCACCATGTTGTCCGCGATGGTGGTCACGAACGGGACGTTGCTCGACGCGGGCACGATCGCCAGCGTCTTGCCCTTCGCGGCGGCGGCGTCCACGGCCGGACCCGGCGCCGTGAACTCCGGCACCGCGCGGTACGTGTCGATCTCCGCCTGCGCGCCCGCGAGGTCCAGCCCGCTCGCGGCGGCGGTGGTGCCGCCCGCGGTGGAGTCCTCGTCGTCCCCGCACCCTGCGACCGCGACGGCGAGCGCCGCGACCATCACAAACGGCAGCCAACGGCGCCGTACTCTCATCCTGATCCCCCCTTGCCGGTGAAACGACCGGCTGACTCTATGGCTCGGCTCGGACGGGCGGCAATGGCGATGCCCATGCGATTTCCCGCGCTACGCGGGCGTTCCGGGCCCGTATGCCCGCGATGCGGCCTCCGGGGTGATGTATCCGTCGGCCACGTCGCCCGCCACGGCCTCCGGATCGCGGTCGCCGGGAGGGCCGTAGCCGCCGCCCGAGGGGGCGATCAGCAGGAGCCGTTCGCCGGCGGACGCCTTGCGGTAGGGGAACTTGGAGGGGAGCACCCGCTCGCGCTCGGTGCCGGCGTTCAGGATCACCGCGCCGGGCGTGCCGTCCTCGCCGCCGAACAGGCCGGGCGGGGCGTGCTTGGCCCCGTCGCCCTCCAGCGAGAAGCCGCCATCGGCGAGCATCTCCATCTCGCGCACGGTGCCGATGCCGCCGCGCCAGGTGCCGGCCCCCGAGGAGTCGTCGCGCAGCTCGTACCGCGTCACGCGCAGCGGGAAGTGCGTCTCGATGTCCTCGATGGGGTTGTTCCGGGTGTTGGCGTAGAGCGTGTCCACGGCGTCGAGGCCGTCCTTGCCGCGCCGCCCGCCGTAGGAGCCCTCCTGGATGTCCATGTACACCCAGAACCCGCCGGCCTCGTTGAGCCCCGAGTAGGCGACCACCTTCAGGTTCCCCACGCCCGCGCTCACGCGGTCGGGGGCGATGGGCGCCAGGGCGCGCATGACCGTGTCGGCAAGGACGTTGCCGGGGCAGAAGCGGGCGATCACCGGCGCCGGGTAGCGCGGGTTCGCCAGGCAGCCCTCGGGCGCGTGGATGGTGATGGGCCGAAACAGGCCGCTGTTGGCCGGCACGTGGTCGTGCGTGGCGCTGTCGAGCAGGATCGACCGCAGCGTGAGGTACACGGCGATGTCGACGGTGCCCTCGAACGGCATGTTCAGGGGCAGGTCGATCTGGTCGGCGGTGCCGGTGAGGTCCACGTGCAGGTCCGAGCCGGACACCGTGACCGCCGCGCAGATCTTGAGGTCCTTGTAGCGGGGGTCCGGGTGGTCCAGGAACCCGTCCACGAAGCCCTCGGCCCGGTAGGTCCCGTCCGGCAGCTTCTCGATCTCGGCGCGCAGCATCCGCTCCGAGTAGTCCATGAGGTCCTCGCTGGCGGCCTGGACGGTCTCCAGGCCGTACCGCTCCACCAGGTCCAGGAACCGCTCGGCGCCGATGCGGGCGGCGGCGATCTGGGCCTCCATGTCACCCACCACCAGCGGGGCGGCGCGCACGTTGTCGCGCAGGATGCGCCACACCCACTCGTTGCGCTTGCCGTCCTCCTCGATCTTGATGGCGTTGAACTGCAGGCCCTCCGCGTACGCGTCGGACGCGTCGACGATGCCGCAGGAGCCGGGGGTGAGCGCCCCCAGGTCGAGGTGGTGCGCGGTGGTGGTGGAGAAGGCGATGAGCCGCCCGTCCAGGAACACCGGGATCACGAACGCCACGTCCGGGCCGTGGGAGGCCCCGTAGTAGCTGTGGTTGTGCATCACCACGTCCCCGGGCCGCCACTCCTCGCCGATCTCGGCGAAGCGGCGGTTGATCCCGCGGATGTAGCCGGGGATGGGGCCGGACTGCAGCGGGGTGGACTCCCGTGACTCGCACAGCTGACGGGCCTCGGCGTCGCAGATGACGCAGCCGAAGTCCTCGCTCTCCCGGATGATCGGGGAGTAGCTCATGCGGGCCAGCTTGTGGCCCATCTCGGTGGCGATGGGCCAGGACGGGGTCGACGCGCGTGGGTGCGGTGCTCATCGGCTCAACACCAGGTTTCCGGAGGACTGGGCGGCGCCGTGCCATCCCGGTGGGATGACCACGGTCGTGTCGCGCTGGAAGACGATCGCCGGGCCGGCGATGGGCTCCCCCACGGGGAGCGCCGCCCGGTCGTAGTGGCGGGTGGGCAGCGTCACCAGGGCGCCGTCCACGCGGAACACGCCGTCGGCCTCGCCGATCAGCGCCTCCTGCATCGACCCGGGGTGCACCGGCAGGCGCTCCACCTTGGGACGGATGCCCGTGGCGGTGACCCGCAGGTTCACCACCTCGATGGGGTCGGTGAACGCGTGGCCGTACTCCTGGCGGTGCAGCTGGTGGAACTCCTCCAGCGCGGCCTCCGAGAAGCGGTTGCCCGGCAGGGGCACCCGCAGCTCGTAGCCCTGGCCGATGTAGCGGCAGTCCAGGGCGCCGGAGATCGTGATGTCCTCGGCCGTCACGCCGTCGTCCAGCAGCCGGCGGGTCAGCTCGGCGGCGGTCTCGGCGAGCTCGCGGTCGAGCCGGGCGTCGTCGATCGCGCCCTGCACCATGAACACCGTGCGCATCTGGTCGTACTTCAGGTCGCTGGTGAGCAGGCCGGTGGCGGCGGTGATGCCCGGGAACGGCGGCACCAGCACCTCGCGGGTGCCGAGGATGTCCGCGACGTCCGCGGCGTGCAGCGGGCCGGCGCCGCCGAAGGCCACCAGGCTGAACTCGCGCGGGTCGTGGCCCTTCTGGATCGTGCGGGACCGGATGGCGCCGGCCATGTTCGCGTTGGCGATGGTGATGACCCCGTCGGCGGTCTCCAGCAGCCCCAGGCCCAGCTGGTCGGCCAGGCCCTGCACGGCCGCCACGGCCCGGTCGCGGTGCAAAGGCATCTCCCCGCCCAGGAACCGGTCCGGGTCGATGCGGCCCAGCACCACGTTCGCGTCGGTGACCGTGGGTTCGGTGCCGCCGCTGCCGTAACAGGCGGGGCCGGGGGACGCGCCGGCGCTGCGCGGGCCCACCCGGAACGCGCCGCCGTGGTCGCGGTAGGCGATCGATCCGCCGCCGGCGCCGATGGTGTGGATGTCCACCATGGGGACCAGCAGCGGGTAGCCGGCCACCTGGGTGTCCCGGGCCTGGGCCTCCAGGACCCCCCGCTCGGTCACGATGCCGATGTCGGCCGAGGTGCCGCCCACGTCGAAGGTGATGAGCCGCTGGCGGCCGTCGAGCTGCCCGGCCCACAGGCCGCCCAGCACGCCGGCGGCGGGCCCGGAGAGCATGAGCGTCACGGGGCGGCGCGCGGCCTGCGCGGCGCTGGCGACGCCGCCGTTGGACATCATCACGTGGAGCTCGCCGGGGATGCCCGCGTCGTGCAGCGATGCCGCCAGGCGCTCCAGGTACCGGCCGGTGACCGGCCCGATGAAGGCGTTCATGGCCGCGGTGGTGAAGCGCTCGAACTCCCGGAACTGCGGGAACACCTCGGCGCTGGCGGTCACGAACGCGTCCGGCATCTCCTCGGCCACGATGGCCGCGGCGCGCCGCTCGTGCTCGGGGTTGAGGTAGCTGAACAGGAAGCACACGGCCACGGCGTCCACGCCGGCCTCGCGCAGCTCCTGTGCGGCCTGGCGCACGCCCGCCTCGTCCAGCGGCTCCAGCTCCTCCCCGCGCGGCGGCACCAGCCGGCCGCCCACCACCTTGCGGTGGCGGCGCTCCACGAACGGGCGCGCCTGCCAGGGGATGTCGAGCATGATCGAGTAGTGCTCGGGCCGCTGGTGGCGGCCGATGTGCACCACGTCACGGAACCCGCGGTTGGTGATCATCCCCGCGGTGGCGCCGCGGAAGGTGAGCACCGCGTTCGTGGCGACGGTGGTGCCGTGGTAGACGGCGCCCACCTGCCCGGGAGCCACCCCGGCGGCCGCGCACAGCTCCAGCAGCCCGTCGATCATCGCCCGGTCGGGCTCCGAGGGCGTCGAGCGGACCTTGTGGACGTGGACGTCCTGCCCGTCCGTGTCGTAGAGCATGAGGTCGGTGAACGTCCCACCGATGTCGACGCCGGCAACGATCATGGCGCGGATCCTATGTCGCGGGGATTGTGAGGCGCATCAGCACGCGGGCCAGAATTCTGGCACCCAGTTCGCAGTGCTCGGCGGTGGTGAACTCGTCGGGGGAGTGGCTGATGCCGTCGCGTGAGGGCACGAAGACCATCGCCGTGGGGACATGGCGGCCCAGCACCATCGCGTCGTGGCCGGCGCCGCTCGGCATGGCGACGGCCGAGGCCTCCTCGTCCCGGGCGGCGGACGCGATGAGGTCCGCGAGTTGCGGGTCCATGGGGACCGCCTCCATGGCGTAGACCCGCTCGAGCTCCAGCTCCAGGCCCTCCTCGGCGGCGATGGCACGGAGCCGCGCGGCGCAGTCGGCGTCCAGCGCCGCGATCGCGTCGTCGTCCGGGGCCCGCAGGTCGATGGTGAACGACGCCGTCCCCGGGATGACGTTGCTGGACCCCGGGCTCGCGGACATCACCCCGACGTTGGTGGTGTGGTGGGGCCGCTCGCGGCCCAGCTCGCGGATGGCGAGCACCATGCGCGCCGCGCCGGAGAGGGCGTCGCGGCGGGCGCCCATCGGCGTCGTGCCGGCGTGGTTGGCCTGCCCGGTCACGGTGGCCCGGTAGCCGGTCATGGCGACGATCGAGGTCACCACCCCCACCTGCGCCCCGGCGAGGTCCAGGCCGGGGCCCTGCTCGATGTGCAGCTCCAGGTAGTGCCCCACCTCGCCGATGCGCGCCGCGGCCCGCGTGCCCTCGGGGGTGCGGTCCCACGCCGCCATGGCGTCGCGCAGGGTGACGCCGTCGGCGTCGGTGCGGTCGCCCAGGTCCGAGAGGTCGTCGCCGCAGAACGCGCGGCTCCCGAAGAGCGCGGTGTTGAAGCGGGCGTTCTCCTCGTCCATGAACCCCACCACCCAGATGGGCCGCGTGGGCGTCACGCCCCATGCCTGCAGCAGCCGCACCGCCTCCAGGCCGCCCAGCACGCCCAGCGCGCCGTCGTACCGCCCGCCGCTCGGGACCGTGTCCAGATGGGAGCCCACGACCAGGGCGGGCCCCTCGCCCACCTCCCAGCGCGCGACGAGGTTGCCGGCGGCGTCGATCTCCACGGCCATTCCGGCCTCCTCGCACCGTCCGGCGAACCAGTCGTACCCGGCGCGCAGCTCCGGTGTCCACGCCAGCCGGGTCACGCCCGGCCCCGGGGCGCTGAACGCCGAGAGCGCCTCGAGGTCGGCGGGGAGCGGGCGAGGGCGGTCGGGCATTGCGGCAGGTTACGCCCGGGCGGGGCGCCGGGTCCGGCAGGCGGACGCCGTGGTCCTCGTCTACGTTACGAGCAGGTATCCGGTCCCCCCGGAAACGACTCACCGCAAGGAGCGCCATGCCCGCCGAGCGCGATCCCGATCCGAAGCTGTCCGAGTACTCCCACCCCGAGCGCCTGGTCACCACGGCCTGGCTCGCGGAGCACCTCGACGACCCGGGCCTGGTGGTGGCGGAGTCCGACGAGGACGTGCTGCTGTACGACACGGGCCACATCCCCGGCGCCGTGAAGATCGACTGGCACGCCGACCTGAACGACCCGGTCGCACGCGACTACGTCGATCCCCAGGCCTTCGCCGACCTGATGTCCGCGAAGGGCATCTCCCGCGACACGACGATCGTGTTCTACGGGGACAACTTCAACTGGTGGGCCGCGTACGCGCTGTGGGTGTGCAGCTTGTTCGGGCACGCCGACGTGCGGCTCCTCGACGGGGGCCGCCAGAAGTGGATCGAGGAGGGCCGGCCGCTCACCACCGAGGTCCCGCCCCGCCCGCGGGCCCAGTACCCGGTGGTGCCCCGCGACGACGCCACGATCCGGGCGTTCAAGGAGGACGTGCTCGCCCACATCGGCAACGGCCCCCTGGTGGACGTCCGCTCGCCGGGCGAGTTCAACGGCGAGCTCACGCACATGCCCGACTACCCGCAGGAGGGCGCCCTGCGCGCCGGGCACGTCCCCACCGCGGCGAACGTCCCGTGGCGCCGCGCGGCCAACGAGGACGGCACGTTCCGCAGCCTCGCCGAGCTCCAGGCGATCTACCGGGACGAGATCGGCATCACCGACGGCGACGACATCGTCACGTACTGCCGCATCGGCGAGCGCTCCAGCCACACCTGGTTCGTGCTGACCCACCTGCTGGGGCTCGAGAAGGTCCGCAACTACGACGGCTCGTGGTGCGAGTGGGGCAACGCGGTGCGGGTGCCGATCGAGCGCCCGGGCCACCCCGTGCGGCCGGCCTGACCGTGATCCCCGCACCCCTCCAGGAGATCGTCGACGACTTCGGGGCGTCCCCGCGGGAGATGCGCCTGCAGATGCTGCTGGACTACTCCCGCGGGCTCCCGGAGCTGCCCGAGCGCTACCGCGACCGGGCCGGTCTGGAGCAGGTGCAGGAGTGCCAGACCCCGTTCTTCCTGGCGGTGGAGATCGACGACGGGCAGCGCGTGCACCTGTTCTTCGACGCCCCGCCGGAGGCCCCCACCACCCGCGGCTACGCGGGGATCCTCGCGGAGGGCCTCGAGGGCGCCACGCCCACCGAGATCCTGGAGACCCCGCCCGACTTCTACGTGACCATGGGGCTCGCGGAGCTCATCTCCCCCCTGCGCCTGCGCGGGATGGGGGCGATCCTGGCGCGCATCAAGCGCCGCGTGGTGGAGCTGGGCGGGGCGGGGTGAGCGGGGTCCCGGTCATCGGGATCCTGACCGTGTCCGACCGCGCCAGCCGCGGGGAGTACGAGGACCGCGGCGGGCCGGCGATCCGGGACTACCTGGTCGGCGCCCTCACGGGGGAGTGGCGCGAGGTGGCCCGCATCGTCAGCGACGACCGGGGCGTGGTGGAGGCGGAGCTCACCCGGATGGCCGACGAGGAGGGCTGCTGCCTGGTGGTCACCACCGGCGGCACGGGCCCGGCGCCGCGGGACATCACCCCCGAGGCGACCGAGGCGGTGTGCCACCGGATGCTCCCGGGGTTCGGTGAGGCCATGCGGGCGGCGAGCCTGCGCAGCGTCCCCACGGCCATCCTGAGCCGACAGGAGGCGGGCCACCGCGGGCCCTGCCTCATCGTGAACCTGCCGGGCAAGCCCGCCGCGATCGCCGAGTGCCTCGACGCCGTGTGGGGTGCGATCCCCTACTGCGTGGAGCTGCTGGGCGGTCCCGTGCTGGCGTCGCCCACGGCCTTCCGGCCGAAGGGGGCGACGCCGGGGGTCACGCCCTAGTCAGCGGATGTCGTCGGGGCGGTCGGCGAGGGTGATCCGCAGGCGCTTCTCGGCGCCGTCGCGGAGCACCGTCATGTCCACCTCGGCTCCCACCGCCTTGCTGGCGATGGCCAGGCTCACGTCGCCCATGTCGTTGATGGCACGGCCGTCCACGCTCACGATGACGTCGCCGCCCTTGGGGACGGCGTCGGGGCTGTTCTCGGTGCCGCTGGTGGCGCCCTTCAGGCCGGCCTTCTTGGCGGGGCCGCGGTCGTCGAGGTCCACGACCATCACGCCGCGCCGCCCGGCCAGGTCGTTGGCCCGGGCGATCTCGGGGGTGAGGGACGCCCCGACGATGCCGATCCACGCGTGCTGCGCGGTGCCGGTGCGGATGATGCTGTCGGCCACGGGCTTGACCGTGTCGATGGGGACGGCGAACCCGATGCCGAGGTTCCCGCCGCCCTCCGTGGCGATCTGGGAGTTGATCCCCACCACGCGGCCCTGGCGGTCGATGAGCGGCCCGCCGGAGTTGCCCTGGTTGATGGCGGCGTCGGTCTGGATGACGTTCTGGATGGTGGTGTCGTTCGGGGAGTCGATGGTGCGCTTGAGGGCGCTGACGATGCCGGTGGTCACGGTCTGCCGGTAGCCCAGGGGGTTCCCGATGGCCACCAGGGGATCGCCCACCTGCAGGGTCCGGATGCTGCCCAGCGGGATGATCGCGGCGCCCGCCGGGATCGAGGCGATCTTCAGCACGGCCACGTCCAGGGCCTCGTCGCGGCCCAGCACCTTCGCCGGCAGTTCCTCACCGTTCTCGAAGGTCACGTCGACGTCGGTCTCGTCGCCCACCACGTGGGCGTTGGTGAGGATGTGGCCGTCCCGGTCGACCAGGAAGCCGGTGCCGAGGCTCCCGGACAGCGCGTCGGGCGTCCCGGGCCGTCCGCCGGTTGTGACCAGCGTCACGCCGGGCGACAGCCGCCGCACGATGTCGGTGACCGGAAGCTCACCCTCGGCGGCGGGCGCCGGGGCGGGGGTGATCTCGGGGTTCACCGGTGCGGTGTCCGACCCCAGGCCGCCGGTGGCGAGGCCGGAGGTCTGCTGGACGACCGTGACGGTGCGGGTCCCGTCGTCGCCGCCCACGTCCACGAGGGTGGTTGCGGCCACGGCGACCGCGGCGCCGATGACGGCGGGGACGACCGACGCGGCGACCCATCGCGGGGCGCGGCGGCGGGGGCGGGGCGGTGCCGGGGGAAGGGAGGGATCGTCGGACATTGCGGGCTCCGGCGGCGGGATCGTCACGTCCGGCAGGGTAGCGGGCGTTCCTTAAGGTCCTGCGAGCGTCGGTGAAGGCTCGGAGAAAACCGTGTCCGCGGGGTTCCCGCCGCGCTACCGTTCCCGGTCATGGCCGAGCGCATCATGGTGGTCGAGGACGAACAGGCGATCCGCACCGTTGTCGAGTACGCGCTCGAGGACGCCGGGTTCGAGGTGGTGTCGGTGGCGCGCGGCGACGACGCGCTGCGGATGATCCAGGACCAGCCGGTCGATCTGGTGATCCTGGACCTCATGCTGCCGGGCGTCGACGGCCTGGAGGTGTGCAAGCGCATCCGCGCGGAGCGGGGCACGCCCATCATCATCCTGTCGGCCCGCGGTGAGGAGCTCGACAAGGTGCTGGGCCTGGAGCTGGGCGCCGACGACTACGTCACCAAGCCGTTCAGCCCCCGGGAGCTGGTGTCCCGGGTGCGCGCGAACCTGCGCCGCGCCCGCTCGGAGCCCGACCGCGGGCAGTCGCTGCGCGCCGGGGACCTGGAGATCGACCCGGTGGCCCGCACCGTCACGCGCGGTGAGGAGGAGGTGCACCTCACCTTCAGCGAGTTCGAGATCCTCCACAAGCTCGCCAGCTCCCCGCGACGGGTGTTCACCCGCGAGGAGCTGATGAACCACCTGTGGGAGGGGTCGTTCTTCGGCGACCTGCGCAGCGTGGACGTCCACGTGCGCCACCTGCGCCAGAAGGTGGAGGACGACGCGTCCAACCCGACCCTCATCCGGACGGTGCGCGGCGTGGGGTACGCCTTCGGCGCGGACGTGGCGAGGGTCTGATGCGCTTCCGCCACCCGGGCCTGCAGGCCTGGCTGGTGGCCACCCTCATCGCGGTGGGTGCGCTCGCCAGCGCCGCCGTCCTCATCACGGTCCTCCCCACGCTCGAGAACAACCTGCGCCGGGACGAGGCGCAGAACCAGAGCCGCGACCTGGGCCGCACGATCGACCGCACGATCCGGCGCACCGCCCTCGACGGCACCGACCAGGCCGAGCTGGCGGACCTGGCGACCGAGATCGCCACCGAGACCGGCAGCCAGGTCCGCATCCAGCTCGACCGGGCCGGCTACCGGATCACGGCCCAGTCGGTGGGCTGCTGCGACCTGCTGGACGCGGTGCTGGGCGCGGTGCCCGACGACGCGGTGAACACCACGGGCACGGTCGGCGGGTTCCGGTACGTGTGGGCGCGGCAGCGCTACGCCTTCTCGGCCCCCATCTTCGGCGAGGGCGTCATCATCGAGGCGGCGTCCCGGGCGCGCGGGGTGTCGGATTCCCAGCTCGACGCCCTGCGCCGCCGCCTCATCGTGGCCGTCGCCGCGGTGCTGATGCTCGCGGCCCTCGCCGGCTACGGGCTCTCGCTGCTGGTGGGCCGCCGCATCGCCGTGCTGGCCCGCACCGCCTCCCGCCTGGCCGCCGGCGACCTGGGCGCCCGGGCCCCGGTGCAGCGGCTCCGGGAGTTCGCGATCCTGGGCGACAGCCTCAACACCATGGCCGGCCGCATCGAGAACCAGGTCGACCAGATCACCAGCGAGCGCGACCGGGCCGGGGTGCTGATCTCATCCCTGGCCGAGGGCGTGGTGGGCGTGTCGGACGACGGCTCGATCACCATCGTCAACCCCGCGGCCAAGCGCCTGCTGGGGGTGCCGCCCGGGGCGTCGCTGTCGCGGATCGAAGACCTGCCGCATCCGCTGGTGCAGGCGCTGGACGACGCGGAGCCCGCCGGCGCTGAGGCCGTGGTGCAGGAGGTGACGCTGGACGACGGGACCGAGGTGGAGCTCATCCTCGCCCGGCTGGCGTCCCCCGCCGCCGGGGTGGTGGTGACGCTGCGCGACGTCACCGAGCAGCGGCGGCTGGAGCGCGCGCGCCGGGACCTGGTGGCCAACGTGTCCCACGAGCTCAAGACGCCGCTGGCGGCGATCAAGGGACTCCTGGAGCTGCTGCAGGGACCCCGCATCGACCAGGCCCACCGTGAGGAGTTCCTGGAGCTCATGGACGGCGAGGCGGAGCGCCTGGAGCGGCTGGTGGAGGAGCAGCTCCAGCTCGCCCGGCTCGACAGCGGCGGGCTGCCGCTGGAGCGCGAGCGCTTCGACCTGGACGCGATGGCGGACGGGGTGGTGGCCTCCCGCCGGGCCCTGGCCGAGGCGGACGGCAAGCGCCTGTCGTCCATCCAGGCCGCCGGCCCGGTGGCGGTGCACGCCGACCCGGCCCGCGTGGAGCAGATCCTGCTGATCCTGCTCGACAACGCGCTGCGGCACACGCCCTCCGGCGGCTCGGTGGACGTGGTGGTGGGCCGCGAGGGCCCCATGGCCACGATGGCGGTGGTGGACACCGGCGAGGGGATCCCGCTCCAGGACCAGCCGTTCGTGTTCGACCGCTTCTACCGCGGCGACCGCAGCCGGGAGGGCCGCAGCGCGGGACTGGGCCTGGCCATCGCCCGCGGCCTGGCGCGCGCCCACGGCGGGGCGATCGACCTGGTCTCGGCGCCGGGGGCCGGCAGCACGTTCACCCTCCGCCTGCCCGCGGCGGCCCCGCCGACCCAGGAACATCCGGTGATCGACGCCACGGCGGGCGCGGCGGACGGTAGCGTGGACGGATGACCGACACCGTCCTCGTCACCGGGGCGTCCCGCGGCATCGGGCGCACCACGGTGGAACGCTTCCTCGCGGCCGGCTGGCGGGCCGTCGCCGCGGTGCGCGACCCCGACGCCGCCCGCGCGGCGCTGCCCGCCTCGGGCGACCTGAAGATCATCCGCCTGGACGTCACCGATGACGCCGGCATCCCCGGCGCCGTTGCGGAGGCCGAGGCCTTCGCGGGCGGCGCCCTGGCCTGCGTGGTGCCGAACGCCGGCTACGCCGTGATGGGCTCGTCCGAGGACGTCGACCTGGGCGAGGTGCGGCGGATGTTCGAGACCAACCTGTTCGGCAACGCCGCCGTCGTCCAGCGCGCGCTGCCGGCGATGCGCGAGGCGGGCCGCGGCAAGGTGGTGTGCGTGTCGTCGATCGGCGCGCGGCTGTCGAACCCGCTGCTGGGCATGTACCACGCCAGCAAGTACGCGATGAGCGCCTGGGCCGAGGCTCGGCGTCGGGGTCCACGTGATCGAGCCGGGCATGGTGAACACCGACTTCCCCATGGCCACCCGGCCCACCGGGGCGGTCGCGGCCGGCGAGGGTCCCTACGCGCCGCTGCTGGGGCAGCTGCGCGGCGGGTTCCGGGCGTGGCGCGAGGAGCTGGGTGTGGGCCCCGAGCCCGTCGCCGAGGCCGTCTTCGCCGCCGCCACCGGCCCCGGGGCGCCGTTCCGGGTGACCGTGGGCCCGGATGCGGCGCAGATGGGCGCCGCGCGCGAGCGCATGGGCGACGAGGAGTTCCACGACTGGCTGCTGGGCTTCCTGCGACTGGACTGGGGCCAGGAGCGGGCGTGACCGGACCGGTCGCCGTCGCGACGGCCGCCTTCAAGGGCGCCCTGTCGGCCGCCGCCGCATCGCGGGCGGTGGCGGCGGGCGTCCGCCTGGCGGCCACCGGGGTGGAGACGCGCGTCGTCCCGGTGGCCGACGGGGGCGAGGGCACCCTGGAGGCCCTCGTGGCCGCCGCCCGGGGCCGGCGCCGCGGCTGGGTCGTGGACGACCCGCTGGGCCGCCCGGTGGAGGCCGCGATCGGCGAGCTGCCGGGACACGTGGCCGTGGTCGAGCTGGCCCAGGCCAGCGGCTACGAGCGCCTGCTGCCCGGTGAGCGCGACCCGGAGCGCACCAGCACCGCCGGCACCGGCCAGCAGATCCGCGCCGCCCTCGACATCGGCGCCACGCGGATCATCGTGGGCCTCGGCGGCAGTGCCACCAACGACGGGGGCATGGGCCTGGCCCGCGCGCTGGGCGCCCGGTTCCTGGACGCGGCGGGGACGGAGCTGGCCGGCACCGGGGCCGACCTCGTCCGCGTCGCCACGGTGGACCTCTCGGACCTCGATCCGCGCATCGCGGGCACCGAGCTGGTGGTGGCCTGCGACGTCACCAACCCGCTCACCGGCCCCGACGGGGCGGCGGCGGTGTTCGGGCCCCAGAAGGGCGCCGACCCGGCGATGGTGGGCCGGCTCGACGAGGGCCTGCGGGCCTACGCCCGGGCGGTCACCGCCGCGACCGGCGTGGAGGTGCTCGACGTGCCGGGGCTGGGCGCGGCCGGCGGCGCCGCCGCCGGCCTGGTGGCGCTCCTGGGCGCCCGGCTGGAGCCCGGGGCACGGATGGTGCTGGACGCGGCGGGCCTGCCGGCGGCGCTGGCGGGCGCGGCCCTCTGCATCACCGGGGAGGGGCGCCTGGACGAGCAGAGCATGCGCGGCAAGGCCCCCGCAGCGGTCGCCGAGGCCTGCGCCGCCGCGGGCGTCCCCTGCGTGGCGGTCTGCGGGGAGCTGGCGCTGCTGCCCGGGATGGTCCGGCGGATGGGCTTGGCGGCGGCCTTCCCCATCAACCGCTCCCTGCGGCCCGAGCCCGACGCCCTCGCGGAGACCGAGACCAACCTGGCGGCCATGGGCGCGGCCATCGCCGGCCTGTTCACGGCGCGATAGCCGGTCCTATACCCCCGGCGGGGGCGGCGGCCGTTCGCATGGCCGGTCACCGGACGGCCCGCTGCGAGCACCATGGGGCACGTGATGACGACCTCGCTCCGCTCCCTCCTCGTCCTGCCGCTCATCCTGCTCGCGCTGGCCGCGGCGCAGCCGGCGTCCGCGCAGGGCCACGCCCCCGGGACCGCCGCGCTGCGGCAGGCCACCGAGCTGGCGCGGGACTGGGGCCGTTGCCCCACCTCACCGCCGGCGCACCGGGCGCTGGCCGCGGCCAGGTCCGCGCCGGTGCGGGTGCGGCCGGCGAAGGCGCGCACCGCGCTTCGGGCATGGCGCCGCGTGGTGACCGAGTGCTCGGCGCCCACGCCGATGCCGGTCGCCGACCCGTCCCGCTAGCGGGACCCCGACCACTCCAGGACGGCCTCCAGGACGCCGGCGCCGTACCGGCCGGCCGTGACCCAGCCCATGCGCGCCGCGAGGGCCGCGTCGGCCTCGGCGCCGTTGCGCACCAGGGCGAACGCGCCGACGTGGGCGGCCATCGCGGCGTCCTCGGCGGAGTCGCCCACCGCCAGGCACGCGTCGGGGTCGGCGCCGCGCCGCGCGATGTCGGTGGCCACCGCGGCGCCCTTCGAGGCCGCGGCCGGGAGCAGGTGGTACACGTGGCCGCCGTCGCCCAGCCGGCCGTTGTCGGCCAGGCGCAGCGCCCCGCCGGAGCGGTCGGCCACCCACGCGGCGGCGCCGTCCCCGGCCCGTCCGCGGAACACGTGGCTGCCCTCGCGGCCCCATTGCGCGGCGGGATGGATCTCCAGCTCCGCCTCGCGGCGCAGCAGCTCCGCGGGGATGCCGGTGCGCGCGATGGCGTCATGCACCGTCTCGCCCGGCGCGGTGGGGTGGCCGCAGTCGCACGCGCCCAGCTCCGGGAGGATCCCGTCGGCCCCCAGCAGCCGGGCCGAGGTCTCCAGTCGCGCGCGGCTCCTGCCGCTCACCAGCACCACCGGCACGTCGAGCGCCCGCAGGCGCAGCAGCGCCCGGACGCCGGCGTCGCAGGGCGCGCCGCCGTCACCGGCCAGCACCGACCCTCCCGGCCCCAGCAGCGTGCCGTCCAGGTCCAGGTAGACGACCCTCACGGCGTCCTGCCGCGCAGCAGGGGGCCGATCGGCGGGCGCTCGGCGGGCCGGGTGTCGGTCCGGGTGAGCGCCCAGCCCCCCTCGGCCCGCACCGGCCGCACGTAGGGGCCGGCCGCATCGGCGAGGGCGGCGGGCGCCCGCCCCTCGTCGGCCAGCCGCCGCAGCACGGCCTGCGTGATCGCCGAGGCCATCGTCCCGAGCGCGGCGGTGGGCTGGTTCACGTGGCCTGCGCGATCGCCTCCATGCCCCGGGCACGCAGGATGTCGATGAGCAGACCGATCTCCACGGCGTAGCCGGTGAAGAACGGCAGGGCCTCCAGCAGTTCCCGGCGGCCCGCCTGCTCGCCCGACAGCGGCTGGGCCAGCGCGGCCAGGGGCGGGTGGAACAGGTTCAGCAGCGGCCGCGCGCAGATCTCGGTGACCCGCCCGCCCTCGTCGCCCGCGGCCATCGCCCGCCGGTACACCGCCTTCACGAACGCCACCTCCGGCACGGTGATGAGCGGGCCGAGCATGCCCGGCACGAACGCGGGGTCGAAGTCGCGCACGTCGGCGTCCAGCCACAGCACCAGGTCCCCCGTGGTGGCCGCCAGGCTCTTCCACATCGCCTCGCCCTTGCCGCGGCCGGGCCCGGCCGCCGGCAGCACGGCGTCGTCCTGCACCACCACCGCGCCCGCGGCGGCGGCCTCCCGGGCCGTCGCGTCGGTGCTGTGGGAGTCGACCACCACCAGCTCGTCCACCAGCCCGCCGGGCCCCATCCACCGCTCGCGCACCGTGGTCACGATGGCCCCGACGGTGTCCGCCACGTTCAGGGACGGCAGCACCACCGACACCCGCAGGCCGGCGGCGGCGCGCCGCTCGGCGAGGTGCCCGGGGTCGAAGTCGCTCCCGTCGAAGGTCCGCTCGCGCAGCCAGGAATCCCGGTCCATCGGGGAGGCACGATAGTCGCAGGGGCGGTGCTAACGTCCCCACCCGTCGTGCGGAACGAACTCAAAGGGCTCGTGCTCTCCGGTGGTGCGGGGACCAGGTTGCGCCCCATCACCCACACGAGTGCCAAGCAGCTCGTGCCGGTGGCCAACAAGCCGGTGCTGTTCTACGGCCTGGAAGCCCTGCGCGACGCCGGGGTCACCGACATCGGCATCATCGTGGGCGACACGCAGGCCGAGATCGAGGCGGCGGTCGGGGACGGCTCGCGCCTGGGCGTGCGGGTCACCTACATCCGGCAGGACGCCCCCCTGGGCCTCGCGCACGCGGTGCTCACCGCGGCGGACTTCCTGGGCGACAGCCCCTTCGTGATGTACCTGGGCGACAATCTGCTGCGCGACGGCATCCGCGGGCTCGCGGACGAGTTCCGCGCCGGCGACGCCGACGCGATGATCCTGCTGCAACGGGTGCCCAACCCCTCCTCCTACGGGGTCGCCGAGCTGGAGGACGGCCGGGTGGTACGCCTGCAGGAGAAGCCGCCGGAGCCGCGCACGGACCTGGCCCTGGTGGGCGTCTACATGTTCACCGCCTCGATCCTCGACTCGGCCCGGGCGATCCGCCCGTCCGCCCGCGGCGAGCTGGAGATCACCGACGCCATCCAGCACCTCATCGACTCTGGCCTGCGCGTGGACCCGCACGTGGTGACCGGCTGGTGGAAGGACACCGGCAAGCTGGAGGACATGCTCGAGGCGAACCGCCTGGTGCTCGACGTGATCGAGCCGCGCATGGAGGGCGAGCTGGTGGGGAGCACCATCGAGGGGCGCGTGGTGATCGAGAAGGGCGCGCGGGTGGTGGACTCCGCGATCCGCGGCCCGGCGGTCATCGGCGCCGACGCGGTCATCGAGAACGCCTACATCGGCCCGTACACCGCCGTGTCCGACCGGGTGGTGATCCGGCGCGCGGAGGTGGAGCACTCCATCTTCCTGGAGGACAGCCGCATCGAGGACCTCGACGCGCGGGTGGAGAGCAGCCTGGTGGGCCGCAACGTGGTGATCGCCCGCAGCACCGCCAAGCCCCGGGCGTACCGGTTCATGGTGGGCGACTCCTCGGCGATCGGCCTGATCTAGCGTGCGGGTCCTGGTCACCGGTGCCGCCGGCATGCTGGGGCGCGACCTGCTGGCGCACCTCGTGGCGCGCGGGGACGACCCGGTGGGCGTGGACATGGAGGTCGACATCCGCGATCCCGCGGCGGTCGCCGCCTGCCTGGACCGGGTGCGGCCGCAGGCCGTCATCCACTGCGCGGCCTGGACGGACGTGGACGGCGCGGAGGGTGCCGAGGACGCCGCCCTGGCGGTGAACGGCACCGGCGCCGGGAACGTGGCCGCGGCGGCCGCGCGCCATGGCGTGCCGCTGGTCCAGGTGTCCACCGACTACGTGTTCGACGGCACCGCGGCGGGCGACTACGCCGAGGACGCGCCCACGGCGCCCATCGGCGCCTACGGCCGCACCAAGCTCGCCGGGGAGCTGGCGGTGCTGGCCGCGCACCCCGGCGGCGCCCGGATCGCGCGCACCGCTTGGCTCTACGGGGCCAACGGCCGGAACTTCGTGGACACGATGCGGCGCGTCGGCGCCGAGCGGGACGAGGTGACGGTCGTGGACGACCAGCTGGGATGCCCCACCTGGACGCGTGACCTCGCGCCGGCGCTGCGCGACCTGCTGGAGCTGCCGCCCGGGATCTACCACACGGCCGGCGCGGGCTCGGTCACCTGGGCGGGGTTCGCCCAGGAGATCTTCCGGCGCAGCGGCATCGCCTGCCGGGTGCTGCCCATCACCACCCAGGAGCTCGGCCGCCCGGCGCCCCGCCCGGCCCGCTCCGTGCTCGCCGTCACCCGTCCGGACGCGCCCCGGCTGCGCGACTGGCGCGAGGCGCTTGCGGACTACATCGCGGAGGCGACATGAGGATCCTGCTCACCGGCGGCTGCGGTTTCATCGGCTCGGCGTTCGTGCGCCTGGCCCTCTCCCGCGGCCACGAGGTCGTGAACCTCGACAAGCTCACCTACGCCGGGAACCCGGCCAACGTCGCCGAGGTCGCCGGCCACGACGGCTACCGGTTCGTGCACGCCGACATCGCCGACGCGGAGCGCGTCGCCGAGGCGCTGGACGGGGTGGAGCTGGTGGTCAACATGGCCGCCGAGACCCACGTCGACCGCAGCATCCTCGACCCGGCCGCGTTCCCGATGACCGACGTGGTGGGCACCGCGGTGCTGCTGGGCGAGGCCAGGAAGGCGGGCGTCCGCCGCTTCGTGCAGGTCTCCACCGACGAGGTCTACGGATCGGTGCCCCACGGCGCGTTCCGCGAGACGGACCCGCTGGACCCCAGCAGCCCCTACTCGGCGAGCAAGGCCGGCGGCGACCTCCAGGTGCTGGCCTGCCACCGCACCTACGGCATGGACGTGGTGGTGACCCGCGGGTCCAACACCTACGGGCCGCGCCAGTACCCGGAGAAGCTCATCCCGCTGTTCGTCACCAACGCGCTGGAGGGGCTGCCGCTGCCGGTCTACGGGGACGGCATGCAGATCCGCGACTGGATCCACGTGGACGACCACTGCGAGGGCGTCCTGCACGCCGCCGAGCACGGCGTGGCCGGCGAGGTCTACAACGTCGGCGGCGGCAACGAGCTGCCGAACCTCGACATCACCCACGCGATCCTGGGGCTCACCGGCCGCGACGCATCGCTCATCCGCCACGTGGAGGACCGCCCCGGCCACGACCGCCGGTACGCCCTCGACACCGCGAAGCTGCGCTCCCTGGGGTGGGAGCCCCGGCGCGATTTCACCGAGGGGCTGCGGGAGACGGTCGAGTGGTACACGGCCAACCGCGCCTGGTGGGAGCCGATCAAGTCGGGCGAGTACCTCGCCTACTACCGCGAGCAGTACGGCGCGCGCGTCGGTGCATGACGCCCGAACCACACGTGCGGTTTGCGCGGAATCCCTCATCGGAGGTATGCGGGATCGATCATGCGCCGCCGACGCAATGGATGCACACGAACGCGCAGGGGGATCGGTCCCGTCTTCTTCGATCTCTTTCGCGCCGCATCCGATCCGCGGCGGTGGTGCCGGTAATCCCCCTTCCGTCACCGCCGTCCGGATCGCGGCCGACCCGGCGATGAGGCCCGCGGTCCAATTGCGGAATAGACTGCGCCGCGTGGAAGGTTCTGGCGCCCCTCATCGCAGCCGTCACCGCGTCGCGCGGCGGCTTCCCATCGTCGTGGCCGCGGTCGCCGCGGGCCTTGCGGTGGCCGGCCCCGCCGCCGCCGCGGATCCCATCATGCCGCTCTCCGAGGTCCGCGCGGGCATGACCGGCACCGCCTACACGGTCGTGCGCGGCACGACCATCTCGAGCTTCCCGGTCACGGTCACCGACGTGCAGCCGGCGCCCGACGCCCCGGGCGGCGCGCTCATCCTCATCCGGGCCGAGGGCCCGCTGATCGCCGAGACCGGCGGGATCGCCCAGGGCATGAGCGGCAGCCCGGTGTACGTCACCGGGGCCGACGGCGTGCGCCGCGTCATCGGGGCGGTCTCGTACGGCCAGGGTGACGAGGGCAACGTCCTGGGCGCGGTGACGCCCATCGAGCGGATGATCGCGGTGAGCCGCGGCGCCCAGGCGCTCGAGCGGCCGCGGTCGACGGTGGCCCGCCCGCTGCGGATCGTCCGGAACCGTGCGGCGGCGGTCAGCGCCCAGCGCTCCGCCCCCGGCACCCGCGCGCTCTACCCGCTGCAGCGCTGGGCCGTCGCCGGCATGAGCCCTCGCCTGGTGCCGCTGCTCCAGCGGGCGCTGGGCGCGCGCGCGGAGCTGCAGCAGACGCTCCCGCGAAGCCTCCGCCCGGCGGTCACGCTGGAGCCCGGGTCGTCCATGACCGCGCTGGTCGCCGGCGGCGACTACGTCGTCGGCGCGATCGGCACCGTCACCTACGTCGACGGCAGCACGATCCTCGGGTTCGGCCACCCCTTCACCGGCGCCGGGACCACCCGTCTGCTGCTCGGCGACGGCTACATCTACAACGTCGTCCCCGCGCCCATCCGTGGCGGCAGCTTCAAGTTCGGCGAGCCGGGCACCGTGCAGGGCATGATCACCGGCGACCGCCGCGACGGCCTGGTGGGCCGGATCGGCCCGGTCGAGGCGATCCGCATCCGCAGCACCGCCCGCGACACGATGCGCGAGACGCGATCCGACATGGACGTGGTGCTGGCCCCGCAGCCGGAGCTGGTGCCGGTGCTCTCCGACATCCTGCAGCTGGAGCCCCTGCTGCGTGTCCGCGACGGCGTCACGTACGGCACGCTCAGCGTCACGGTCACGATCCGCGGCGGCGACCTGCCCGCACCGATCGTCTACAAGAACGTCTACGCCGCGGCGGGCGATGTGCTGGGCGTGTCCAGCGGCGCGGCCTCGCGGCCGCTGACGGTGCTGCTGCAGAACTCGGTGAAGCTGTTCGAGCCGGGCACCATCGAGATCGAGCAGACGCTGCGGCCCAGGATCGACGCGATGCGGATCACCTCCGCGCGGATCGTCCCGGCGCGGGTGCGTCCCGGCCAGAAGGCCCGGCTGGTGCTCACGGTGCTGCGGTTCCGCGGCGATCCCGAGCGCATCACCGTGCCGGTCACCATGCCGCGCGACCTGGAGCCCGGCCGCGTGAGCTTCCGCGTGGTGCCCAACAGCCCGGACGGGTTCGACCCCAACCCGGCGGACCTCACTGCCAGCCTGCTCGGGGAGTCCGCGGCCGCACGCGGCCGCACGCTGCGGGCGGCCGAGGCCGACCTCCGGGAGCTGCAGTCCGTGCCGCGCGGCCAGCGCGTCCTGCGGACGGTGCGGCGCCTGGCGGAGGACCGCCACGACGCGGTCCGCCTGCTGGCATCGGGGGAGGAGCAGGAGTACCTGGACGCCGGCGTGCGCGTCCCGGTGCCCGACATGGTGATCTACGGGGGCCGCGCGGTCGCCCGGGTCACCGTGCTCGACTGAACCGCCGCACGCCGGACGAACCCGACCGCTCAAGGCGGCGACCCGGCGGACGATGGAGCTTTGGGGCGGTTTTGACCCCCGCGAAACCGCCCCATCTCCTCGGCTGACCCGCGCCGCGCGGGTCACGCCGGGGCGTTACTGGGCCTCGAGCAGCTCCACGTCCGGGACGTCCCGCCAGACCTTGGCCGGCAGACCCGCGACGAGCTTCTTGGCCGGGACGTCCTTGGTGACCAGCGCGCCGGCCGCCACGAACGCCTCCTCGCCGATCTCGATGCCCGGCAGGATCACCACGCCGCCGCCCACGCGGGCCCCGCGGCGGATGATCGCGCCCTTGATCTGCTCGTGGCGCTCCTCGGTGCGTCCCATGAAGTTGTCGTTCGTGGTGGTGACGCACGGGGCGATGAAGACGTCGTCCTCGAGCTCCGAGTACGCGGTGATGTACGAGTTGCTCTGCACCTTGCAGCGGGCCCCGATGAGGGTGTCGTTCTCGACGCACACGCCGCGGCCGATCACCGCGCCGTCGCCCACCACGCACCGCTCGCGCACCGAGGCGAGGTCGCCGATGATGGCCTTCTCGCCGATCGTGGTGCCGGCGTAGACCACCGCGCCGGAGCACACCGCGGCGCCGGCGCCCAGCACCAGCGGGGGAAGCGGGTCCCGCTTGGCGGTGGAGCGGGCCGACAGGCGGGGCTGCTTGCCCAGCACCACGTTGTCCTGGATCACGCAGCCGTCGCCGATCACGGTGCCGTCCCGGATGACGACGTTCGCGCCGATCTCGACGTCCTCGCCGATCACGACGCCCTCGCCGAGCACCAGGTTGTCCCTCATCCCCCACCCTCCCGGGTCGTGAGCGCGATCGGCGCTCCCGCAGAACGCAGGCTCTCGGTCATCGCCTCGAGCACCTCGACCACAACCGTACCGGCATGCCCGTCGGCGAGTGGGGCCGTGCCCGAGGCCACGGACCGCACGAACTCCTCGCAGACCACCTTGAGCGGCTCCACGCCGGGGATCTTCGGGATGTGGATGTCGCCCGAGCGCACCTGGATGTACTCGCCGTAGGTCTCGGTGCGCGGCACCGGGCCCTTGTCGTAGAGCGTGACCTTGCGCTCGGTCTCCATGTCGTCGAACACGACCATCTTGTCGCGGCCGATGACCGTCATCTTGCGCATCTTGTGCGGGTCGAGCCACGAGAGGTGCAGGTGGCCCAGCACCCCGGAGGGGAACCGGATGCGGCCGAACACCACGTCCTCGACCCCGGCCTGCAGGTAGCTCTCGCCGCTGGCGGAGACCTCCACCGGCCGCTCGCCCACCAGCCACAGCATCACCGAGATGTCGTGCGGGCCGAGGCTCCACAGGGCGTTCTCGTCGGCGCGGACGATCCCGAGGTTCTGACGGTTGCCGTACAGGTAGAAGACCTGCCCGAGCGTGCCCTCGTCGATGAGCTGCTTCACCTTCTGCAGCCCCGGGTGGTACACGAGCAGGTGGTCGACCATGCAGATGAGCCCCCGCTCGTCGGCCAGGGCCGTCACCTCGCGGGCGTCCTTGCCGGTGAGGGCCAGGGGCTTCTCCACGAAGACGTGCTTGCCGGCCTCCAGCGCCCGCTTGGCGAGCGACGCGTGGGTGGGCACGGAGGTGGCGATCACCACGGCGTCGGTCTCGGGGTCCGACAGCAGGTCGTCCAGGTGCGTCGTGAACCGGGTGGTGGGGTAGGCGGAGCGGTGCCGGTCGAGGACCGACTGGTCCAGGTCGCAGCACCACCTCAGCTCCGAGCCCTCGAGCCGGGCGAAGTTCCGCGCGAGGTTCGGGCCCCAGTAGTTCATCCCGACCACCCCGATGCGGACCGGGGTGTCGGTCACAGGCGCCAGACCTTCGGGTCGTCGGGGACCGCGTTGCGGAGGTCCACCACCAGGGGCGAGTGCTCGACGATGCCGGCCCAGTCGATGCCGTCGTGGTCGGTCACCACCACGGCGACCTCCTGCTCGGCCAGCAGGTCGGGCGTGAGCGGCACGCTGGTGAGCCCCTTCTTGGTGAGCTCCGGCACGAACGGGTCGTGGTAGGTCACCGACGCACCCTCGGCGGCCAGCATGTCGATGATGCGCAGCGCCGGGCTCTCCCGCATGTCGTTCACGTTCTTCTTGTAGGCCACGCCGATCACCAGCACGCGGCTGCCGTTCAGCGCCTGCCGGCGGCTGTTGAGCGCCCGCGCGACCTTGGCGACGCAGAACGCCGGCATCTGCGAGTTCACCTTGCCGGCCAGCTCGATGAACTCGGTGTGGAAGTCGTACTCCCGGGCCTTCCACGTGAGGTAGAAGGGGTCGATCGGGATGCAGTGGCCGCCCAGGCCGGGGCCCGGCCGGAACGGCATGAACCCGAACGGCTTGGTCGCGGCCGCGTCGATGACCTCCCACACGCTCACGCCCATGCGGTCGCACAGGAGGGCCATCTCGTTCACCAGCGCGATGTTGACGCTGCGGAAGATGTTCTCCAGCAGCTTGGTCATCTCCGCGACCTCTGGGGTCGAGACCTGCACCACCGTGTCGCAGGCGGTGCCGTAGAGCTCCGCCGCGCGGCGGCTGCACTCCGGGGTGAGGCCCCCGACGACCTTCGGGGTCGTGCGGGTGGTCCAGTCCTCGCGGCCCGGGTCCACGCGCTCGGGCGAGAAGGCCAGGTGGAAGTCGCGGCCGGCCTTGAGGCCGGACCGCTCGAGGATGGGGGCGAGCTCGTCGCGCGTGGTGCCGGGGTAGGTGGTGCTCTCGAGGATCACCAGCTGCCCCTGGCGGAGCCGCTGCGCGAGGCTGTCCGCCGCGCCGAGCACCGCGGAGAGATCGGGCTCCCGGTGGTCGTCGAGCGGGGTGGGAAGGCAGATGATCACCGCGTCGACGGCACGGATGCTGTCCCACGAGGTGGTGGCCCGCACGAGGCCCGCCTCGACGAGGGGGCCCAGCGTGTCGCTGGGGACGTCCTCGATGTAGGACTGGCCGGCGTTGACCTGGTCGACCTTGGACTGGACTGCGTCGAGGCCCAGCACGGCGACCCCCGCCTGCGCGAAGGTGACCGCGAGGGGGAGTCCGACGTAGCCGAGCCCCACGACACCGACACGCGGTGCGGGGTTGTTCATCGATGGTCCTGGGACGTCGGGATGGAGGGGCACGCCAGCAACGGCGCGTTATCGTAGCCATTGCCGCCATCCACCGAAAGGAGCCGGGGCCCGTGGCCGATGCCGTCCTCGCCGGTCTTCCGCGCCTCGTCCGTGTGGTGGAGGAGGTGCGCATGCGCGGGGTCGCCGCCATCGGCGTGGGGACCGCCGCAGCCGGGTGGTGGATGCTCGCGTTTCTCATCGACCAGGACGTGTCGGTTCTGAACACCCTCGTGGCGGGAGGGGCGTTGGGCGTGCTGACGCTGGTGATCGCCGCGGTCTTCAGCGCGCGGCGGCTCGCGGCGGCCAAGGACGTCCGCAAACCGCCGCGCGGTGCGGTGTACGAGACCACCGCGGACGGCCGGGAGCGCCGCGTGCGCCTGGCCGGGATCGTGGTGTTCGGGGTGATCGTGCTGCTGGCCTTCGACCGGCTCACCGGCGGTGCGGGCGAGATGGCGGGCCTGGTGGCCGGCCTGTTCCTGCCCGTCGGCGCGGTGGATCTGCTGGAGGCGCGCTCCTGGGCGTCGCTGGAGCGGATGCGTGAGGAGGGGGCCGGGCTCTACGTGCTGGTGCGCCCGCAGGCCCTCATGGCGAGCATGGCGGGCGGCGAGGTCTACGAGCGCCCGCGGGGCGACCGCCAGGAGGCGCTGCCCTCGCCGTTCGACCTCTGAGCACCGCCTCCCGGGAAGCGGTTAGGCTTACAGAACCTCCGGGTCCCGCTGCCGCGAGCCTCCGGAGACGTGGTTCTGGGGAGGCGACGAATGGTCGAGCGCTCGGTCCTTGCGACACGGCTCACGCCCCCCGGCGTGGGCGCCCACGTCGTGCATCGCGCCGGGCTCGTCCGGCGGTTGCGGGAGGGCTTCGCCGGGCGCCTGTCGGTGGTGACCGGCGGTGCCGGGTTCGGGAAGACCACGCTGGTGGCCGACGCCGCCCGGCTGGGGCCGCTGCCGGTCGCCTGGGTCAGCTGCGACGCGGGCATCACCTCGGCCGGGGTCCTCGCCCGCCACCTGGTGGCCGCGCTCGCCGGGACGCTGCCCGGCTTCGGGGCGGCGTCCGCGGTGCCGGAGGACCCCGCCGGCGCGGCGTCCGCGGTCGTCAACGAGCTGGCCGCCCTGGCGCCGGACCGGCTGGTGCTGGTGCTCGACGACCTGCACACCCTGGCGCCCGGTGCCGCGGACGTGGTGCCCTTGCTGGTGGCCCACCTCCCGGAGGCGGTCCACCTCGTCCTGGTCTCCCGCGAGCGCACCCCGGTGCCGCTGGGGCGGCTGCGCCTGGGGGGCGTCGTGGAGATCGGCGAGCCGGACCTGGCGCTCACGCCGCAGGAGGTGGCCGAGATGCTGCGCCTGCGCGGGCTCGACCCGGCGCGGGCCGACCGGATCCACGCGCGCACGGAGGGGTGGCCGGCCGCCGCGGTGCTGCTCGCCCATCCGGGCGCCCGGGGCGACGGGGCGCTGGCCGCCACCGAACCGCTGCTGGAGTACCTCGCCGAGGAGGTCCTCACGGTGGTGGGGGACCGGGGCCGCCACCTCCTGGACGCCACGGCGCTCTGCGGCCGCGTGACCGAGCGCATGGCGACCCACCTCACCGGCGACCCGCAGGCGGGGTCGACTCTGGGCCGCCTCGCCGACGGCAGCGTCCTGGTGACACGGCTGATGGGCCAGGGCGGCTGGTTCCGGTTCCACGCGCTGCTCCGGGAGTTCCAGGAGTCGCGGATCCGCGACCTCGATGCGGGACCGCTGCGGGAGCTGCGGCGCCGCACGGCCGCGGCCTGGCTGCTGGAGGGCGACGTGCCCTCGGCGGTGCCGCACCTCCTGGCGGCCGGCGATCACGCGCAGGCCGCCGACGCCCTGGTTCCGGTCGCCCACGCCCTCGCCGGCGGGGACCGCGCCGGCGAACTGCGCGGTTGGCTGGAGGGTCTCCCGGCGGAGGTCGTCGACGCGCGGCCCGCCCTGGTCGCCGCCCACGGCACCGCGCTGTTCGGCGCCCACCGCTTCGATGCCGCGTTCGACCGGCTGTCGGCCGCGGTGTCGGGGTTCGCCGCGGCCGGCGACCCGGCCTCGGCGGCCGCGACCCTGTTCCGGCTGCTGGAGGTCCTGCAGACCACCGGCGAGTTCACCCGCGGGATCGCGGTCTGCGAGGCCGCACTGCCCGGACTCGAGGGCGGCGATCCCCTGCTGGAGGCCGCGCTGCGTCTGCGCCTGGCGGGGTTCCTGGGCGACGTGGGGCGGGCCGCGGAGGCCGCGGCGATCCTCGACGAGATCGAGGCATCCGATGCCGCCGCCGTCGCGCCCGTGCTGGTCCGGTACGCACGGTTCGTGCGCGCATGGGCGGTGGACCACCCCCGGGGGCGTACCCGGCACGCCATCGCCGAGACGACGCGCGTCGCGGATGCGATGGAGGGCGATCCGGACGGGGATCCGCTGCGGCTGCTGCCGTGGGTCTACGCCCTGCGGGGCGTCATGCACTTCGCCATGCTGGACCGACCGGGAATGGCGCGCGACATCGCGCGGTTCACCGAGCTGGCGCCGCGGTACGGCATCGAGGCGGTCGCGGAGCCCATCGTGACCCGCGGGCACATGGGCGAGCTGCTGCTGGCCGGTCGCCTCGAGGAGCTGGACGCCGAGATGGGCCGGTGGCACGAGCACTTCGTCGCCTGGCGCGAGGTGGGCTGGAACTACCACTACCTCCCCATCGCGGCCGGGGCCAGCGTGCGGCTGGGGCGCATTCCGCAGGCGGTGGAGAGCCTGCGGCTGCTCGCCGAGACCCTCCCCGAACGCGCGCCCCTCATCGACCAGGCGCGCGTGGCGCCCGACGGTGCGCTGCTGGCGCACCTGGCCGGGGAGCCCGGCCTGGCCGCGACCCTCGCGAGCCAGGGCCTCTCGGCGGCGGAGCGCACCGGTGCGCCCTGGGCGCTGGTCCACGCCAACGCGGTGGCCGCGGTGATCGCCGGGGAGACCGCCGACGGCGCCACCCATCTGGCCCGGGCGATCGCCGCGTCGGAGGGCGAGGGCGCCGCGGACGCGTGGTGCCACATCGACCGGGTGCTGGCGCCGGACCTGCTGGCCGCGGCGATGCGCGCCGGGATCGGTTCCGGCGACGTGACCGTGCGCATGGCCGCGGCGTGCGGCGGCGAGGTGGTCACGCGCATGGCCGCGCTCCTGGCGGACGCCCCGCCCGCGGCCCGCGTGCTGCTCGCGCGGGCCGCCGCCGACGCGGGGGTGTCCGCCGGCGTCGTGGAGGGGCTGCTGCGCGACCGCGATGCCGGTGTCCGGGCGGCCGCCCGCGCCGCGTGGAGCCAGCGTCTGCGGCGCCCCCGGGCCCGGGTGGCCATCACCTCGCTGGGGTCGCTCACCCTCGCCCGGGAGGGCCGCCCCATCGACCCGGCGTCCGTCACCCGCCAGAAGTCGCTGGCGCTGCTGGCGGCGCTGCTGGCCGCCGGGGGGCGGGCGTCGCGCGACCTGCTGTGCGAGTGGCTGTGGCCGGAGCTCGCCCCGGACCGCGCCGCCGCCGCCCTGCGCTCGACGCTCCACGACCTGCGGCGGGTGATCGAGCCGGAGGTCGACGCCGGCGCGCCCCACGCGCTGCTGCGGGGCGATGGTGACGCCGTGGCGCTCGTCCTGGCCGACGGCGACACGTGGGACGTCGCGGCGTTCCGGGCCCACGTGGCGGCCGCCGCGGCCGCGGACGGGCCGGAGGAGCGCATCGGCGCCCTCACCGCCGCGGAGCGGTGCTGGGGCGGGGCGTTCCTGGCGGACTGGGAGGCCGAGGACTGGACGGCGGCCCCGCGCCGGGCGCTGGCCGCGGAGCTCGCGGACGTGCGCGTGCGGCTGGCGGCCGAGCTGGTGGCGGTGGGGCGCGCCGCGGACGCCGTGCCCCGCCTGCGCGTGCTGTGCGAGGCGGAGCCCGAGCGGGAGGAGTGGCATCGCCGGCTCATGGCGGCCTACCGGGACGCGGGCGAGCGCGGCCTGGCGCTGCGGCAGTACCACGTGCTGCGCGCCGCGCTGCGGCGGGCGCAGGGCGTCCCGCCCGCCGCGGAGACCGAGGGCCTGTACCGGGACCTGCTGCGCGCGGAGGGCCTGTGACGCGTCTGTGACGCCCCACGGGCAGGATCGGCGTCGAACACTGTCTGGGGGGCAGCATGGTTCGATCGCCGCAGGAGCCGGCCGAGCGGGGCGGCCAGGACGGAGAGTGGGACGCGGTCCGCGCCCAGCGCTCCCGCATGATGCGCGACAGGGTCCGGGACCGGGCGATGCGGAACCCGGAGGTGGATGCGCTGGACTACTGGACGCGCGGCGCTCAGGGGTCCGGCGAGACGCCTCCGGGGATCCGCCGGCCCGCGCCCTGACGGCTCAGCGGCCGGCGAACTCCGCCACGAGGGCGGCGATGCGGCCCGACGCGTCGCCGTCGCCGTAGAGCTCGGGCGGGTCATCCGGGAAGCGCGCCCCGTCGAGCGCGCGTCCCACCGCCCGGGCGTCCATGCCGGTGAGGGTGTTCACCCCGGCCTCCACGGTCTCCACCCACTCGGTGGTGTCGCGCAGCGTCACGCACGGCACGCGGTGGAAGAAGGCCTCCTTCTGCACCCCGCCGGAGTCGGTCACCACGGCCCGGGCGGTCACCAGCAGGGCGGTGAAGTCCAGGTACCCCACCGGCGGCACCAGGCGGACGTTCGGCAGGCCGGACGCCGCCTCCCACAGGCCGGCGGCCTCGAGCTTGGCGCGCGTGCGGGGATGCACCGGGAACACCGCGGGCCCGGGGATGGCCGCCAGGACCTCCACCAGGGCGCGCAGCGCCTCCGGGGTGTCGGTGGCCGCCGCCCGGTGCACGGTCACCAGCTCGTAGCCCCCCGGCTCCAGGCCGAACGCGGCCGCGCCGGGGCGGGCGAGGGCGGCCTCGCGGAACATGAGCGCGGCATCGAACATCACGTCGCCCACCATGTGCACGCCGCCGGTGACGCCCTCGCGGGCCAGGTTGGCGACGGCCGCGGCGGTGGGGCACAGCAGCAGCCCGGACAGGTGGTCGGTGACCACCCGGTTCTGCTCCTCGGGCATCGTCTTGTCGAACGAGCGCAGCCCGGCCTCGACGTGCGCGAGCGGGGTGGCCGTCTTGGCGGCGGCGAGCGCCCCGGCCAGCGTCGTGGTGGTGTCGCCGTAGACCAGCACCACGTCGGGGCGCTCCCGGCCGATGAGGTCCTCCAGCGCGGTGAGCATGCCGGCCAGCTGCTGCAGGGGCGTCCCGGGGCCGATGCCCAGCGCGTGGTCGGGCTCGGGGATGCCCAGCTCGTCGAAGAACAGGTCGGCGAGCTCCGGGTCGTAGTGCTGCCCGGAGTGCACCAGGATCTCCTCGCACCCCCGCCGCAGTGCGCGGCACAGGGGGGCGGCCTTCACGAACTGGGGGCGGTTCCCCACCACGGACATCACGCGCATGACGGGCACCCTACGGGGCGAGGCTGATGGCCTCGATGGCGGTCGCGCGGCCGGTGGCGTCGCAGCGCACCACGGCGCCCTGCACCAGGACCTCGCCGTCGGCCGGCTCGAACCGCCCCTTGGTGCCGGCCCGGAACCGGCTCACGATGATGTCGCTGCGCACCCCGATCACCGAGTCGTGGGGTCCGGACATCCCCAGGTCGGTCATGTAGGCGGTGCCGCCCGCGAAGACCCGCGCGTCGGCGGTCTGCACGTGGGTGTGCGTGCCCACCACGGCCGACACCCGGCCGTCCAGGTACCGCCCCATGGCGACCTTCTCGCTGGTTGCCTCGGCGTGGTGGTCCACGAACACGAACCTGGCCGCAGCGCGCGCCTCGTCCACCAGGGCGTCCACGATCGCGAACGGCGGCTCGGAGCACTCCATGAACACCGAGCCCTGGATGTTCACCACGGCGGCGGGGCCCGCGGGGGTGTCCACCACCGCGAGCCCGCGACCGGGCAGGTTCGTCCCCGGCAGGTTGGCGGGGCGCAGCACGCGCGGGTCGTCGCGCAGCACCGCGTGGAAGTCACGCCGCTTGAGGGAGTGGTTGCCGCCGGTCAGCACGTCCACGCCGGCGCCGAGCAGGTCGCCGGCCTGCCGCGCCGAGGTGCCCGTCCCGTCCGCGGCGTTCTCGGCGTTCACGACCACCAGGTCCGGCGCGTACCGCGCGCGCAGCCCCGGCAGGACCTCCAGCACCGCCCGCAGGCCGATGCCCGCGACGACGTCGCCGATGATGAGCGCGGTGAACGCCATCAGTCGAGCCCGGTCCGGATCACCTCGATGGCCACGTGGTTGCCGGCGTCGGCGGTGTACCGCGACAGCTCCTGGTCGACGACCCCCGAGAGGTCGAGCACCTGGCCCAGCGGGGTCAGCCCGGCGCGGACCGCCTGGCCCACGGAGGGGACCGGGGAGCCGGCGTGCGGGCCGATGTGGGTGACCACCACCAGCACGTCCCCGGCGTTCTGGGGCTCCAGGCTCACCTGGTAGCCCTGCACCTTGCCGCGGAGCACCCAGTCGCTGACGCCCACCACGATGGCGTCCACCGGCGAGTAGACCAGCGTGCCGGCCGGCGCGCCGATGTCCACCGCGGCGCGCTCGGGGCCGGGCCGGCCGTCGCGGGGGGACGTGTGGTACTCCAGGTTCCCGATGGGCTGCAGCTCCACGGAGGTGGGGTTGTTCGAGGCGTGGAAGGCGATCGCGGTGATCCTGGTCTGGTCGACCGGCAGCTTCAGCTCCACCAGCCCGGCGCGCGCGATGGGGACGTCCTTGGGGCGGTCGCCGGGTCCCAGGGGGATCTCGGCCGCGGTGATCCCACCGGGGTCCTGGTCGGACCCTCCGAGGACGACCCAGAGGGTCGCGGTGAGCAGCGCGACCACGATCGCCGGGACGGCGGCGGAGAGGACGGCCCTACGTCGCCTGCGGCGGAGTTCGGTTCGGCGCCGCGCCCGGCGATGGGCGAGCTGCTGCCTGGTCAACGGCGGCATTGGGCTCCCAGGTTCGCACATCTGCGGCCGGACCCGGACCCGGTGGGTGACGCCGAGAGGGCCGACTAGAGTGACGGGGCGATGAGCGCGGCCTCGCCCACGCCCCCCTGGGCCATCTTCCTGACGGCCACCGCCGCGCTGGTGGCCCTGTGGATCCTGGGCCAGACCATCGGGCACGTCCTGATCGTCTTCGCGTTCTCGATGGTGCTCGCGCTGCTGCTCAACCCGGCGGTGCGCATGCTGCGGCGCCTGCGCGTGCCGCGCGGCGTGGCCGTGCTCATGGTCTTCCTGCTGCTCATCGGCACCGTCGGCGGCGCGATCACGCTGGTCGTCTCGCCGGTGCGCGGCCAGGTGGAGGAGATCCAGAAGAACCTGCCGGCCTACACCGACCAGGCGAACCGGCAGGTGGACCGCCTGCAGCGGTTCTTCGACGACCGCGGGATGAACGTGGACGTCAAGCAGCGTCTGGGCGAGGTCATCACGGCGGTCGAGGAGCGCGCCTCGGAGGCCGCGGACAACCTGCTGACCTACAGCCTCGACGTCCTCGGGGTGCTCATCACCCTCATCATCGTGCTGGTGAGCACCGTGTACATGCTGCTGGACGCCCCGCGCATCGCGGCGTTCGCGCGGCGGCTGGGCGGCCCTCCGGCCGCGGTGTTCCTGCGGCGCACCGAGCGGACGCTGGTGGAGTACATGAAGGCCCAGCTGCTGGTGTCGCTCATCATCGGCACCTCCGCCGGCCTGGTGCTGTGGCTCTACGGCGTCACGGGGATCTTCCCGTTGGGCGCCACCTTCGCCGTCGCGTTCGCCACCTGGGTGTTCGTGATGGAGTTCATCCCCTACGTGGGCCCCATCCTGGGCGCCGTGCCGCCGGTGCTCCTGGCGCTGGTCACCTCGCCGGTCGCCGCGATCTGGGTGGTGGTGGCATTCCTGGCGATCCACCAGATCGAGGGCCACGTGGTGGTGCCCAAGGTGATGGGTGACGCCGTGGGGGTGCACCCCCTGGTGGTCATCTTCGGCCTGCTCATCGGGCAGCAGCTCGCCGGGTTCATCGGCGTGGTGATCGCCATCCCGATGGTCGTGGTGGTCAAGGAGGCCGTGGTGTTCGCCACCGACCGCATGTTCGAGCGCCGGCGGGCCGCCGAGCCGGCCGAGGTGGCCGCGGAACCGCCCCCCGGTGATGCGGGGGACACGGCGGAGTCCCCCCTGCCCGCGCCCGCCGCCCCGCGCGAGGCGCCGGGCCCGCTGGCCGGCGGCTCCGTGACCGCCGATGGCTGACGTGGACGCTCCGCCCCTCCTCGAGGCCCGTGCGCTGGTGCGCCGGTACCGCCGGTTCACCGCGCTGGACGGCGTGGACCTGCGCCTGCTGCCGGGTGAGGCCGTCGCCCTGCTGGGGCCCAACGGCGCGGGGAAGACCACCCTGCTGGAGCTGCTGGCCGGCGTGGCCCGCCCCACCGAGGGGACGGTCACCTGGGGTGGCGGCGACGCGGCCGTGCGCGTCGGGTGGGTGCCGCAGCGTCCCGCGGTGTACCTGCGCCTGTCGGTGCGGGAGAACCTGCGGCTGTTCGCCGCCCTGGAGGGCGCGGACGACCCGTCCGCCGAGGCCGAGCGCCTCATCGGGCGCGCCGATCTGGAGACGGTCGCGAGCCGGCCCGCCGGGCAGCTGTCCACCGGGACGCTGCAGCGGCTCAACCTGGCGGTCGCCCTGGCCGGGCACCCGGCCGCGCTGCTGCTGGACGAGCCCTCGGCGACGCTCTCACCCGACCAGCGCCTGCGGCTGTGGGAGTGGCTGGGCGAGCTGCGGGCCCAGGACGGGCTCGCCCTGGTCTTCTCCACGCAGTCGGTGCAGGAGGCGGCCCGTCACGGCGACCGCATGGTGGTGATCGCCCGCGGGCGCAGCGCCTTCGCCGGCGGCATGGACGACCTGCTGGCCCGCTGGGGCAGCCCGGACGACGGCGTCGACGCCGACGAGCGCGCCTTCCTGCGCCTGGTCGAGGGGACGCCGGCGTGAGGGGCGCGCTGCTGTTGTTCCGCAAGGACCTGCGCCTGCTGCGCCGCGCGCCCCTGCTCCTGGCCGTGCTGGTGGGCTACCCGCTGCTGGTGGCGCTGCTGGTGGCCGCCGCCCTGCAGGGCGAGCAGCGGCGTCCCACCGTGGCGCTGGTGAGCCTGGACGCGCCCGGCCGCACGGTGCAGGTGGGCGACCGCCGGCTGTCGGTGGACGACTACGTGGAGCGGCTCCAGGAGGAGGTGGACGTGGAGCGCCTCGAGCCCGCCCGGGCCCGCGAGGAGCTCGACGCCGGCCGCGTGGCGGCCATCCTCACCATCCCGGAGGGGTTCATCGCTGACCTGCAGTCCGGGGTGCGGCAGCCGACGCTCGAACTGGTGACCTCGCGGCGCTCCCCCATCGAGGGCGAGGCGATCCAGCGGCGCCTGGAGTCGGCGGTGTACCGCTTCAACCAGGGCCTGGCCCAGGGGTACGTGCGGCAGGTGCTGCAGCTGGTGGACTTCATCGTCAACGGCGGCAGCATCGCCGTGCTGGGCCGCCAGGGGGACGTGATCGGCCTGGTGCGCGGCCGGGAGCTCATCGTGGACGCGCAGGCCGAGCTGCGCAGGGACGGCAACACCGCGCTCGCGCTGCGCCTGGCACCGCTCATCAGCTTCATCGACGAGACCCAGAACAACCTCGACCTCGCGCGGCCCGCGGCGACGGCGATCAGCAGCCCAATCCAGCTCTCCATCCGCGAGGGCGCGCGTGGACGCGAGCCGCTGTCGGCGTTCGGGATGGCCGGGGCCCTGCTGGTGAGCCTGGCGCTGGCCGGTGTGCTGCTGGCGGCCGCGGGGCTCTCCTCGGAGCGTGAGGAGAACACCCTGGTGCGGCTGCGGCGCGGCCTGGTGCCGCTGCCGCTGCTCATCGTGGAGAAGGTGCTGTTCAGCGCCCTGGCGTGCCTGGTGGTGGGGATGGTGCTGCTTGCCGCCGTGGCCGGGCTCACCGACCTCGCGGTGGGCCGGTGGGCGGTGTGGCCGGGTGTGCTCCTGCTGGCCGGCGCGGCCTTCGGGGCCTTCGGCGCGCTGGTGGGCGCCGCGGCCCGTGAGACGCGAACCGCGCTGCTGGCGGCGCTCATGCTCGCGCTGCCGCTGGTGTTCGTGGGGCTCATCCCGGGGGACCGCACCGGGGTGGTGGCCGACGTGGTGCCCTTCGGGCCCGCCTTCGACGTCTTCCGCACGCTGCTGGCCGATCCCACACTCGGATCGATCGGCGGATCCCTGGCGCTGCTGGGCGGTCTCACCGCCGTTCTGACGGGTCTGGCGGCCCTGGTGCTGCACCGCCGCGCGGCCACCTAGCGACCCGCAGGTTTTCGCATGTTCCGGCAGGACTCGCGCACCTGCCGGTGAACCCGGATGACCACGCGTGCCGCGACGGGCGGAACGCCGTTGTCCAAAGGGGGAAGGATGAAGCACCTTCGGCCGTCACCGGCCATGCTGGTCGCGCTCGTCGCGCTGTTCGTCGCGCTGGGCACCGGCGCCTACGCGGCCACCGAGATCGCCAAGAACTCGGTCGGGAGCGCGGAGCTCAAGAAGGACGCCGTCGTGTCGTCGCGCATCCGCGACGGGCAGGTGCGTGCGCAGGACCTGCGCGCCGAGAGCGTGACGCGCGAGAAGCTCGCCCTGGGGGAGCGGGTCATCTGGGCGGTCGTGAAGGCCGACGGGACCCTGGTGCGCGAGAGCGGCGAGATCACCACCGCCACCCGCGTGCTCACCGGCCGCTACAGCCTCAAGTTCAGCCGGCCCATCGCGAACTGCGCCTGGGTGGTCTCCACCTCCAGCGACGACACGCTCAGCCAGGCGTACGCCGAGGTGCAGCGCAACGGCACGGCCACGCAGGAGCTGCTGGTCTCCACCAGCCGTCCCGAGGGCGGGGTGTCGGTGCTGCGCGACCTGGACTTCCAGGTGATCATCGCGTGCGGCACGAGCGCCAAGGACGACAAGTAGCCGCGTGACGGCTCAGGGGGTGAACCGGCGGCGCACCGCCAGCGCGGCGCGCAGGCGCCGCCGGTACTCCTCCCGGTCCACCAGCTCCGCCCCGAAGCGGGAGGTGTGCTCGGTGGCCATCTGGATGTCCCACAGCAGGTAGCCGCGCTCGCGCAGCCGCTGGGCCGTGGCCACCACCGCCACGTTCCCGGCGTCGGGGGCGCGGTGGAACATGCTCTCGGAGGTGAACAGCCCGCCGAGGGTCACGCCGAACAGGCCGCCCGCCAGCCGCCCCTCCCGGTCCCAGCACTCCACCGTGTGGCAGTGCCCGGCGGCGTGCAGGGCCGCGTAGGCGTCCACCAGGCGGGGGCTCAGCCAGGTGCCCTCCTCGCGTTCGGCACAGGCCTCCAGGACCTCCCGCACGGCGGTGTCCACGCGCACCAGGTAGTCGCCGCGCCGCACGGCCCGGGCCACCGAGCGCGGCACACGGAAGCCGTCCACGGGGATCACCGCCCGGGGATCGGCCTCGTAGAACTCCACGGGGGCGTCCGGATCGGCCGGGTCGTCCATCGGAAACGCCCCGTGCGCGTAGGCCGCGAGCAGCGCATCGGGGCGCAGCACGTCCCGGTCGCGGCGCCTCAACGGGGCCACGGCGCCATCCACGCGGGGTTTGGCGGTACCCACATGGACGCTATTGTGGCCATGAGATGGACTTCACGTCACCCATGCGCGTCGTCAGCGGCGGTTTGGACGGTCCCGTGCTCGCCGTGCTGGCACGAGCCGAGCGGCCCCTCACCGGTCGCGAGGTGGCCCGGGAGGCCGGGCAATCGTCGCACAGCGGAGTGCGCGGCGCGCTGGCGCGCCTGGTGCAGCAGGGGGTGGTGACGGCCCTCCCCGCCGGCCGGGCGACGATCTACCAGCTCAACCGCGAGCACCTGGCGGCGCCGCACATCGTGGCGCTGGCGGGGCTCACCGATGAGCTCTCGCGGCGCCTGCGCGAACGCGTCCGGGCGTGGGAGCCGGCCCCCGTCTGGGCCACCGTGGTGGGGGCGTTCGCCCAGGGGGACGCCGGTCCGGAGGATCCCCTGGAGCTGCTGGTGGTGCGGCCCGACGAGACCGACCGCGAGGACCCCGCCTGGCGGGCCCAGGTGGACGGGCTGCGCAAGGACCTGGCCGCGTGGACCGGTAATGCCGTGGTCATCGTCGAGCACGACGTGGACGAGCTGGAGGCGGGCGCCGCGGCCGAGCTGGTGCGCGAGGCGCTCATCGACGGCATCGACCTGGCCGGATCGCCCGGCGCCTATTAGGCCGCTGGGGCGGCCGTGGCGGACATAAGCTGCCCGTTATGGACGAGATTTCGTCCATGTGGACGTCAGTGACGACCGCCCTCATCCACCGCGGGAGCCGTGTGGACCGGCCCACCGTACCCGCGCCGGGCTACACTCGCCCGACGGAATGCACCATGTGACGGACACATTCGCGCGGCACCCCCAGGCGCGCCCGCGGCGGCTGCGCCGCGGCGAGACGCTGCGCCGGATGGTGCGCGAGACCCGTCTGTCGCCCGACCAGCTGGTGCTGCCGCTGTTCGCGATCGCGGGCGACGGCGTGGAGGAGCCCATCGCGTCGCTGCCGGGGCAGTCCCGCCTGTCGGCCGACCTCCTGGCCCGGCGCGCCGCCCGCGCGTACGCGGCCGGGGTCCCCGCGGTGCTCCTGTTCGGCGTGTCCGACGAGAAGGACGCCGAGGCGTCCGTGAGCCACGACCCCAACGGGGCCGTGCAGCGCGCCGTCGCCGCCGTGAAGGACGCGGTGCCGGACATGGTGGTGATCACCGACGTGTGCCTGTGCGCCTACACCGACCACGGCCACTGCGGCCTGGTGGTGGACGGCGAGGTGGACAACGACGCCTCACTGGAGGTCCTCGCCCGGGCCGCGCTGAGCCATGCGCGCGCGGGCGCCGACGTGGTGGCGCCCAGCGACATGATGGACGGCCGCGTCGCCGCCATCCGCGAGCTGCTGGACGCCGAGGGCCAGTCCACCACGGCCATCCTCTCGTACGCCGCCAAGTACGCCTCGGCCTTCTACGGGCCCTTCCGCGACGCCGCCGGCTCCGCGCCGGGCTACGGTGACCGCAAGGGGTACCAGATGGACCCCGCCAACGGCCGCGAGGCGCTGCGCGAGGTGGAGCTCGACATCGCCGAGGGCGCGGACATGGTGATGGTGAAGCCGGCCCTCACCTACCTGGACGTGATCGCCCGCGTCCGGGACATCACCCGCCTGCCCGTGGCCGCCTACCACGTCAGCGGCGAGTACTCGATGCTGAAGGCCGCCGCCGAGCGCGGCTGGCTGGACGAGCGGGTCGCCACCATGGAGACCCTCACGGCGATCGTCCGCGCCGGGACCGATCTTGTCATCACGTACGCCGCGGAGGATGCGGCGAACTGGCTCCAGGAGCACGCATGACGACCACCGCCCCAAGCCGGATCCACCACAAGCCGGACGACGCGGACCGGGAGCTGCTGAACGCCCTGCAGGCGGGCCTGCCGCTGGTGCGGCGGCCGTTCGAGCAGATCGGCGCCGCCATCGGGATGCCCGAGGACGAGGTCCTGCGCCGCATGCAGGTGCTGCGCGACGCCGCGATCATCCGCCAGGTCTCGGCGATCTTCGACACCCGGGCGCTGGGCTACACCAGCACCCTGGTCGCGGCGAAGTACCCGGAGGACCGGCTGTTCGACGCCGCCGCGATCGTGGGCGGCCACCCCGGCGTGAGCCACAACTACCGCCGCAGCCACGCGTTCAACCTGTGGTTCACGCTGGCCGTGGAGCCCGACGCCCGCCTGAGCCTGGAGGACACGCTCGAGATCCTCGCCGAGCGCACCCAGGCCGACTCCATGCGGATGCTCCCCACGCTCAAGCTCTTCAAGATCAACGTGCAGCTGGACATGACCGGCGCGCAGGGCAACGTCGCCAAGGACGCCGACCCCAAGCCGGCGCCCCGCCGTGGCGACGGCGAGCTGCCCACCGAGGAGGACAAGCGGTTCATCTGCATCCTCCAGCGCGACCTGCCCCTCGAGCGCACCCCGTTCGACACGTGGGCGGCCGAGGCCGGGGTGGACCCCGACGAGCTGCTCGCCCAGGCCCAGCGCTTCGTGGACCGCTCCTACATGCGCCGCTTCGCCGCGGTGCTCAACCACCGGCGTGCCGGCTTCGGCGCCAACGGCATGGCCGTGTGGAAGGTGCCGGAGGAGGAGCTGGAGGAGATCGGCCCCAAGATGGCCGCGTTCCGGTCGGTGTCGCACTGCTACAAGCGGCCGACCTACGAGGACTGGCCCTACTCGATCTTCACGATGGTCCATGCACGGTCCATGGAGGCCTGCGAGGAGACCATCGAGGCCATCGCCCAGGAGTGCGGCATCACCGATCCGGACCGCCGGGCGATCCTCTACTCCACGTACGAGTTCAAGAAGATCCGGCTCGTCTACTACACGCCCGAGTACCGGGCCTGGGAGGACCTGGCGCTCGCCGGGGCGCCGCTGCCGGAGTGGCGGCCGCTGGCCGCGTGAGCGGGGCCGTGCCGGACACCACGCGCAGCGCGGAGCTGTTCGACCGGGCGCGCCGCGTCCTGGTGGGCGGGGTCAACTCCCCGGTGCGGGCCATGCGCTCCATCGGGCGGGACCCGCTGTTCATCGACCGGGCCGAGGGGCCCCACGTGTGGGATGCCGACGGCAACCGCTACGTGGACTACCTCTCGACCTGGGGCCCGGCGATCCTGGGGCACGCCGCCCCGGCGGTGCTGGACGCGGTGCGCGACGCCCTGCCGCGCGGCACCTCCTACGGGGCGCCCACCGAGCGCGAGGTGGTGTTCGCCGGCGGCTGCGGATGACCTCCTCCGGGAGCGAGGCCGTCACCGGCGCCCTGCGCCTGGCGCGCGCCGCCACCGGCCGCGACGTGATCGTGAAGACCATCGGCGGGTACCACGGCGCGATCGACGTGCTGCTGGTGCAGGCCGGCAGCGGCGCGACCACCCTCGGCGTGCCGGACAGCCCGGGCGTGCCGGCCTCGGTGACCGCCAACACGCGGCTGGTGCCGTACAACGACCTCGCGGCGGCCGAGGCCGCCCTGGAGGGCGCCGCGGCGATCATCATCGAGCCCGTCGCCGGGAACATGGGCGTGGTGCTGCCGGAGCCCGGGTACCTGGAGGGCCTGCGCGCGGCCTGCGACCGCACCGGCGCGCTGCTGATCCTGGACGAGGTCATCACCGGCTTCCGGATCGCCCGGGGCGGTGCGCAGGAGCGCTTCGGCGTGCGCGCCGACCTCACGTGCTTCGGGAAGATCATCGGCGGCGGCCTCCCGGTGGGCGCGTTCGGCGGCCGCGCGGACGTGATGGCCGAGCTGGCGCCCGAGGGCCCCTGCTACCAGGCGGGGACCCTGTCGGGGAACCCCCTGGCCACCGCGGCCGGCCTGGCCGTGCTGTGCGAGCTGGCCGCCCCCGGGGTGTACGAGCGGCTGGAGGCGTCCGGCGCCGCCCTGGAGGACGCCATCCGGGCCTCCGGCGCCCCGGTCGCGATCAACCGCATCGGCTCGATGCTCACGCCGTTCTTCGCCCCGGGGCCGGTGCGCGACTACGCGTCGGCGACGACGGCGGACACCGCCGCGTACGGGGCCTTCGCCCGCGAGCTGCTGGCGCGCGGGGTGTACCCGGCCCCCTCCCAGTTCGAGTGCTGGTTCACGGGCCTCACCCACACCGACGCGGAGCTGGCCCACACCCGCCGCGCCCTCGCGGAGGCCGCCGAGGCGATCGCCGGGTGAGGGAGGCGCTGCTCGCCGAGCCGACCCTTGCCACCGGGGTCCGGCCCGAGGTCGCCCCGCCGCTGCTGGCACCGCTGGTGTCCCCGCCCCTGTCGCCGGCCGAGGCGGCGGGCGTGGACCTCATCCTGGAGGGCTTCCTGGCCCACCACGGCGCCCCCCGGCAGCTCTCCGCGGACGCCGACATCGGCACACGGGTCCTGGCGGGCGACTACTGCTACGCCTCCGGCCTCGTGATCGTGGCCGGCTCCGGCGACCTGTTCGTCATCCGGGCGCTGGGCGGCCTGGTGGCCGTGTCCGCAGGCCTGGTGGCCGAGGACCGGCGTGACGACCTGCCCCACCTGTGGCTGGGCACGATGGCCGCGATCGCCGGACCGCGGGGCCCGGAGGCCGAGGCCGCGTTCGACGATGCGCTGCGCGCGCTGCGCGCGGGCGACCGCACCCCCCTTGCCGCGCTGGCCTCCGGACTCCACCATGCACCCGACCTGAAGGCGGTGCTGGCATGATCCGCGACCTTCGCGACTGGATGGACCGCCTGCGCAAGGCGGGGGAGCTCATCGAGGTGACCACCCAGGTGGACTCGCACCTGGAGATCACCGAGATCACCGACCGGGTGAGCAAGCGGTTCGGGCCGGCCCTGCTCTTCCGGAACGTCACGGGCTCCTCGATGCCGGTGCTCATCAACCAGTTCGGCAGCGAGCGGCGCATGTGCATGGCGCTAGAGAGCGACTCCCTGGACGTCCCGGGCGAGCGCATCCAGGACCTCATGGACCTGCAGCCCCCGCACGGGCTGGTGGAGAAGGTCAAGGCGCTGGGCAAGCTGCGCGAGCTGGCGTCGTTCAGCCCCAAGGAGGTGAAGACGGCGCCGTGCCAGGAGGTCTGGATGGACCCCCCGGACCTCACCAAGCTGCCGGTCCTCACCTGCTGGCCGGATGACGGCGGCCCCTACATCACCCTGCCCCTGGTGTTCAGCAAGGACCCGTCCACCGGCGTGCGCAACTGCGGCATGTACCGCGTGCAGGTCATGGACGAGCGCACGGCGATGATGCACTGGCAGATCCACAAGGACGGGGCCGCCCACCTGCGCGACTCCGAGGGCCGGGTGGAGGTCGCCATCGCGATCGGCACCGACCCCGCCGTGACCTACAGCGCCACCGCGCCCCTGCCGCCGCACATCGACGAGATGATCTTCGCGGGCTTCCTGCGCGGCAAGAGCGTCGAGATGGTGCCGTGCCGCACGGTGAACCTGGAGGTCCCCGCCAACGCGGAGATCGTCATCGAGGGCTACGTGGACGCCGGCGACATCCGCCCGGAGGGCCCGTTCGGCGACCACACCGGCTTCTACACGCCGGTGGACGACTACCCCGCCTTCCACGTCACCGCGATCTCGCACCGCCGCGACCCGGTCTACGCCACCACCATCGTCGGCAAGCCGCCCATGGAGGACTTCTTCCTGGGCAAGGCCACCGAGCGCATGTTCCTGCCGCTCATCAAGATGACCGTGCCGGACCTCCACGACATGAACCTGCCGCTGGAGGGCGTGTTCCACAACTGCGCGATCGTGTCGGTGAAGAAGCGGTACCCCGGCCACGCGAAGAAGCTCATGAACGCGGTGTGGGGCCTCGGGCTGCTCTCGCTGAGCCGCTGCGTGATCGTGGTGGACCACGACGTGGACGTCCACGACGTGTCCCAGGTCGCCTTCCGCGCGTTCAGCAACGTCGACCCGGCGCGGGACATGCTGCTGGTCGACGGCCCGGTGGACGCCCTGGACCACGCCGCCCCGTACTTCGCCTACGGCTCCAAGATCGGCTTCGACGCCACCCGCAAGCTGCCGGGCGAGGGCCAGGTGCGTCCGTGGCCCGACGAGATCCGCATGAGCGAGGACATCCGGGCGCTGGTGGACCGCCGCTGGGCCGAGTACGGCATCCCCGGCCCCGGGGACCGCACCCCGTAGCTACCGCGTGAACGCGATCCGGCGCCCGTCGAGGGTGCCGGTCACCGACGGCCCGTCCAGGCGCAGCACGCCGCGGGAGGCGGCCCGGCCGGACACCCGCAGGGTCGCGGTGGAGCTGAACAGCGCCTCGCGGCGGATGGTCCCGGTGACCACCACGCCCGGGATCGCGACGTAGTTCGTGAAGCGGATGATGATCCCGCGGGCGTCGATCGTGGCCCCGCCCCTGCCGCCCCGCAGCCCGGTGAACCGCACGGTGTTGCCGGACTCCGTGCCGAACGAGAGCGCCTGCGTGATGTCGCCGAAGGTGGCGATCACGGCCCGGACGGTCCGGCCGCGCCGGCCCGGCACGCCCAGGGGCCGCAGCCCGGCGATGCCCGCGGCCGGCAGCGGGGGGATCTCGGGGAACTCACCGGCGCGGCACGGCTGCCCCACGGTCGATCCCGCGATGAACCGCCGGATCGCGAGCAGCGTGCAGTCGTTCCTGGCGCTGATGCTGGAGTGCCCGCTGCCGACGGCGCGCACCAGGCTCGCCCGGGGCAGCGTGGCCGCGACGGCCTGCGCGGTCTCGAGCGGCGTGCGGATGTCCTGCGTCCCGGCGATCAGCAGCGCGGGAACGTCGGGCGGCGGGGTGACCGGCGGGGCGATCACCGGCGACTCGGGCCAGCCCAGGCAGGCGGTCACCAGTGCGGCGTCGGTGCCGGGCCGCCGGAACGGCGCCGGGACGGCCGGGTCGACGGCGGCCAGCGCGGCGGTGGTCGCCGCGAGCCGGTCGGCCGTGTTCTGCGCGGGCGTCCAGGGCAGCTCCGCCTCGGCGCACTCGGTCGCCAGGAACAGGCCCAGCGAGAAGTCGCGCGGCCGGGAGGGCTCGTCATCCCCCGCGCCCTGGATGCGGAACAGCAGCGCCGGGTCGCCGCGCAGCGCCAGCTTGACGGCCGCCGGGAAGGCCCCGCGTGCGTCGGCGTTCAGGTCGCCGCCGCCCAGCAGCTCGTAGAGGGCGGTCGGCGCATCCGGCCCACCGAAGCTCGCGGCGACGGTGCGGCCGGAGGGCAGGACGCGGCGGCCGGTGATCGGCGCGGCCGCCAGGCGGGTCTCCAGGCGGGCGACGTCACCGACGGGATCCGAGGTGATCCCCGCGCAACGGCGCGCGGCGCACAGCTCGGCCAGCGCACGCCGGGCGGCCGCGTAGCCGTCGCCGTCCACGAGCGTGTTGCCGCGCAGCCCCACCACGGAGTCGAGGATGAGGCCCGCGGTCGCCGGGCCGTGCAGCCGGGCGTACCAGGTGGCCACCAGCGTGCCGTAGGAGACCCCGAAGGGCGTGATGCGCTCACGGCCCAGCCCGAGCCGGAGGTCCTCCAGGTCGGCGACGCTGTCGGCGGTGGTGAACCGCGTGCGGCGCGGGCCGATCTCGGCGGCGCACCCGGCGATGAGGGCGGCGACGGCCTCCGGCGCGTCGCCCGGGTCCGCCGACCGTTCGAGGGTGGGGCAGCGCAGCGCTCCGGCGCCGGTGCCGCGCTGGTCGAACGCCACCACCTCGTACCCGGGGGCGTTGTCGCGCAGCTGCCGCTCCAGGTCGCCGCCCGGCGTGATTGCCGCCTGCCCGGGGCCGCCGGCCAGGAACACGATCGTGCCCTTCAGCGTCCCGCGGTGGGGCAGACGCCGCACCTGCAGGGCGATCGTGCCCTGGGCCGGGTCCGCGCGGTCCACCGGGACGGTGAGGGTGCCGCATTGGAAGCCGCGGAGGCCCGCGCAGGAGGTGAAGGCGATCGGCGACTGCGCCGCGGCGACGGCGGGCACCGCCAGGGCGGCGGCCAGCGCGGACAGGATCACCCGCCGGACACGCGGGGGCGAAAACGGCATCTGGCGAGCCTACCCCCGCTCTCAGACGGCGTACACACGCATCGGTGTCCCCCCGCCCCGCCGTGGGGGACACTCGACCCGTCGCCAGGGACATGTGGTTCGCCGGGGGTCTGGTTGAATCGTGCGGCCGGAAACCATTTCCGGCGAGCTCGTCCCTGCACGAGGAGGTTGCACCAGGTGGCAGACAGCCAGGGGAACGGATCCCCCGGGGGTACAGGGGGCCTGTACGGCGGCCCGCGTGCCGTCGACCCCGAGCCGACGCACTCGCACCACGACGATCCCGAGCACATCACTCGGACCCGGTTCCTCTCCGGCGTCGCGGTCGCCGGCGGCGCGGTCCTCACGGCCGCCATCCTGGTGCCGATCGTCGGGTTCGCCGTGACGGACACCGTCAAGGATGAGGAGTTCCGCTGGGTCGACGTCGGCCCGCTCTCCGACTTCCCGGACGGCAAGACCACGTCCATCGCGGTCTCGGGGCCCTTCCCCGAGTCCGACCGCCGCGCGTTCGTGCGGCGGAAGGATGGCGCGATGAGCGCCATCTGGAACCGGTGCGCCCACCTGGGCTGCCCGGTGGAGTACAGCGAGGCCGGCGACAACTACGTCTGCCCGTGCCACGGCGGCGCCTACGACGCGGAGGGCCGCGTCACCGCCGGCCCGCCGCCGCGCCCGCTCGACCGGTTCGACATCAAGGTCGTCAAGCAGGGCACCACCGAGCGCCTCGACCCGGCCACGGCGCCGGATGACTCGCGGGTGCTCATCGGCAAGCCCTACTCGCTCGACGACGACCTCAAGCCCTACCGCCTCCACGGGCCGGGCGAGGAGGTCACCGGTGTCCTTGCCAACCTCTACCCCTTCTAGGAGGAGCCGATGAGCACCACGGACATCGGACCCAAGGGGCCGGTCGGCCAGGTCGGTGAGGCCGTCGTCGACTACGTCGATGACCGCACGGGCGCCAAGACCGGCATCACCTGGTTCCTGAAGCGCAACATCCCCGCCGAGACCAGCTGGTTCCAGACGCTGGGCTTCGCCGCCATGGCCGTGTTCGGCCTGCAGGCCGTCACCGGCATCTTCCTGGCGATGTACTACAAGCCCGACACCGCGCGGGCGTACGCGAGCATCGAGCACATCACGAACGACGTGACGTGGGGCTGGCTCGTGCGCGGCATGCACAAGTGGGGCGCCAGCGCGATGATCGTGCTCGTCTTCCTGCACATGGGACGCGTCTTCATCTTCGGGTCGTACAAGTACCCCCGTGAGCTGACGTGGGTGACCGGCGCGATCCTGCTGATCATGACCATGTTCATGGGCCTCACCGGCTACCTGCTGGTGTGGGACGAGAAGGCCTACTGGGCCACCGTCGTGGCCATGAACATCACGGCCAGCGCACCCATCCTGGGCCCGTACGTCGCGGACGTCCTCCGCGCCGGGCCGGAGTTCGGGCCGGACACGCTGTCGCGCTTCTACTCCATCCATATGCTCGCGATACCCGGGGGCCTCGCGACATTCATCGGGTTGCACCTGTTCCTGGTGGCGAAACTCGGCATCTCCGAGCCGCCGCACTCCCACCGGCTCGCCCGGGTGCGGCGCGCCGAGGAGGCCGCCCGAAGGGCCGCGGCGCGTGATCGCCAGCCGTACGGCCGTCGCCAGGTGACCCCTGAGACGTCCCCGCAGACCATCTCCGCGGAGGGCGGTCAGTGAACAAGGCTCAGCAAGAGGCGTACCTGCGCGAGTACTCGCAGGCCAAGAAGGAGGGCAAGCCCTTCTTCCCGTACGCCATCTACAAGGACCACATCGTCGCGATCCTGGCCTTCGGCTGGATCATCGGCATGTCGATCTGGCACCGCGTGGAGATCGGCCAGCCGGTGTACGCGGCGACGACCGACTTCGTTCCGCGGCCGGAGTGGTACTTCTTCTTCCTCTTCGAGCTGCTGAAGATCTTCGAGGGCCAGAACGCGCTCACGCCGGTCATCATGGCCACGTTCATCGTGCCCAACGTGATGATGGTGCTGCTGCTGCTCACCCCGTTCATCGACCGGGGCCCGGAGCGGCGCATCAGCCGCCGGCCCATCGCGCTCGCCACCTCGATCGTGGTCTTCGCGTCCCTCGCGTGGCTCACGTACGAGGGCGCGACCAGCGAGGCCCCGGGTGCCGGTCCGGCCATCGTGTTCGAGCCGGCGCTGGACGAGACGGCGGCCGCGGGGTACGAGGCGTTCCAGGACGCCAACTGCCAGAACTGCCACAAGCTCGGCGGCAGTGGCGGCGTGCTGGGACCGGATCTCTCGAACGAGGGAGCCAAGGCGCGCGGCGTGCAGTGGCACATCGACCACCTGAAGAACCCGGCGAGCAAGGTCCCGGGGTCGGCGATGCCGCCGTTCCCGAACTTCACCCCGGAGCAGTACACGCAGATCGGGACGTTCCTCGACGGTCTCGGCACGAAGTGGAAGGCCCAGTAGGGCCGCACCGCTTCGAGTGACGCACACGACGGCCCGCGGAGACGCGGGCCGTCGTCGTTTCGGGGGTCAGCCGGGAACCGCGACCAGCCGGGCCCGCGCGGTGTCGAGGCCGATGGGGAGCTCGTCGGCTCCGACCTCCCAGGCGCCGATGGATCCCTGCCCCACGGGGACGGCCCGCATGGCCTCGAGGTGTGGACCCGACCTCCCGAAGGCCCGCGCCGCCTCGGGGCCGGTCCAGACCGAGACGGTTCGGAAGATCCCGCGCCGCAGATCGGCCTCCAGGAGCATGCCCACCATGCCCTCCGAGGCGCGCGCCTGGCGCCCCACGGCGATCGAGCGCCGCATGAACGCCAGCCGGGCCCGCCAGCCCGGGACGATGAACTCCGTGGCGACGGCGTGCAGGGGGCCGGCGCTTCCCGCGGCCGGGCCGGGCTGCCATGGACGGATCATCTCGGGGCCTCCGTGTCGCAGAACTTGACGGCGTCAAGATCCCGCACGCGGCCGATCTTGTCAATGGTAAGTTCCATTCGTGGCCCAGCGTCCCTACCACCACGGCGACCTCCGCCGCGCCCTGCTCGAGGCGGCCACCGAGGCCATCGCGCGATCCGGGCCCCACGGGGTGACCCTGCGGGAGATCGCCCGCACCGTCGGGGTGTCGCACGCCGCCCCCGCCCACCACTTCGGCTCCCGCACCGGCCTGCTCACCGCCATTGCCGCCAGCGGCTTCGCGCACCTGGCCGACGCGACCGCGGAGGGCCGGGCCGCCGGCACGCTCCCGGCGGCGGCGGCGTCCTACGTGCGCTTCGCGCAGGCGCACCCCGGAGAGTTCGCGGTGATGTTCGAGACCTCGCTGCTGGACTGGACCGATCCCGCGCTGGCCGAGACCGCCGCCCGCGCGCGCCGCGAGCTGAGCGCCACCATCACCCGGTTCGCCGGAGGCGCGCCCGACCCGGAGGCCGCGGAGCTGGCGGCGTGGTCGCTGGTGCACGGGCTGGCGGCCCTGGTGCGCAGCGGCATCGTGGACGCGCAGGGCGACGCGGGGGCGCTGGCCGAGCGCGTGGCGCGGGCCATCGGCATCTCCACCGGCGGAAACGGGGACGACAGTCCCGCCGATTGAGGGCGGCCCCGGGGGGACCCCCATACTGCGCCGGCCCGCGGGTCCCTACCATTCCCCTCTGTGAAGCGGATCTTCCTGGGTGTCACCGGCGCATCCGGCGCCCCGTACGCATCGGCGGCGCTGCGCGCGCTCACGGCCGCCGGCTGCGACGTGGGCCTGTGCGTGAGCCGCTCCGGCGCGCACGTCATCAGCCACGAGATCCTGCGCGCCGGCCGTGACGCCCCCGCGGACCCCGACGCCGTGGTGCGCGAGTTCGTCGCCCGGTCGACCGAGCACCCGCACCGGGTCACGATCCTGGGCCTCCAGGACCTCACGGCCCCGTTCGCCTCGGGCTCCTCGCTGGCGCCCGCCGCCCTCATCTGCCCGTGCTCGGGCAGCAGCCTGGCGGCCATCGCCCACGGCACGGCCCAGAACCTCATCCACCGCTGCGCGGACGTGATGCTGAAGGAACGCCGCACCCTGGTGCTGATGACCCGCGAGACCCCGCTGTCGATCATCCACATCGAGAACATGGCGGCGGTCACCCGCGCCGGCGCGATCGTGATGCCGGCGATGCCGGGCTGGTACAACCACCCGGAGCGCGTGGAGGATCTCGTGGACTTCATGGTGGGCAAGGCGCTGGACCACCTGGGCGTCGAGAACCGGCTGCTGGCCCGCTGGGGCGACGACCCGGAGGTCCGCGTGCCCGACGTCCCGCCCGCCGACCTGGGGAGCACCGAATGAGCGCCACCGCCGACCCCCGCAGCGGGCGGCTCCCCGCCGGTGAGGTCCGCGCGATGTTCGACCGCATCGCCCCGCGCTACGACCTGCTGAACCGCGTGATGACCGCCGGCCTCGACGGCCGGTGGCGGGAGGCCGCGGCCGCGGCCGCCGACGTCGCGGCGGGCGGGTCGGCCATCGACGTCTGCACCGGCACCGGCGACCTCGCGCTCGCGCTGGCGCGGCGCGTGACACCGAGCGGCCGGGTGCTGGGCGTGGACTTCGCCGAGAACATGCTGGAGATCGCCCGGCAGAAGGCCGGCGAGCGGGGGCCGTCCCTGGAGTTCGTGGCCGGCGACGCCCTGGCGCTGCCCGCCGCCGACGACAGCTTCGATGCGGCCACCGTGGCCTTCGGGATCCGCAACGTGTCCGACCTGGACGGCGCCCTTGCCGAGATGGCCCGGGTGGTGCGGCCGGGCGGGAAGGTCGTGATCCTGGAGATCACCACCCCGCGGCGGCTGCGCGGCTTCTACCACGCGTGGTTCGACCGGGTGGTCCCGCTGCTTGGCCGGGTGCTGGGCCGCGACGGGGACGCCTACGGGTACCTGCCCGCCTCGGTGCGCCGCTTCCCGGAGCCGCCCGAGCTCGCGCGGCGCATGTCGCAGGCGGGCCTGGTGGACATCCGCTGGCGGCCGTTCGCCGCCGGCATCATCGCGCTGCATCACGGCCGGGTGCCGTCATCGCCGCGGTGACGCCCGCCGCCGCGCAGCTCGCGGGGGCGGCCGCCGACGCCCTCGCGGCCTGCGAGGCGAACCTGCACCGGGTGGTGGAGGACGGGCTGGCCCGCGTCGCGGTCCCGGGCGCCGACACCCTGGCCGCGGGTGGGAAGCGCCTGCGGCCGCTGCTGGTGTTCTGCTGCGCGGGCCGGGTCGCCGATCCGGGCACGGCGCTCATCCGGGCCGCCTCCGCGGTCGAGCTGGTGCACATGGCGACGCTGGTGCATGACGACCTCCTGGACGGCGCCACCATGCGGCGCGGCCGGGAGACGGTGTCGAGCGCCCTCGGCGCGGACGCGGCGATCCAGGTGGGCGACTACCTGTTCGCCCGGGCCTTCGAGGAGCTGTCGGCCGCCGGCGAGCCCGAGGCCGTCCGCGTGCTGGCCTCCTCGGCGCTGGACCTGTCGCTGGGCGAGCTGGCCCAGGGGCGGGCCGCGTACGACCTGGCCCTCCCGGAGCGGGCCTACGCCGACCGGGTGCGCCGCAAGACCGCCTCGCTGTTCGCGGCCGCCTGCCGCCTGGGCGCCATGGTGGGCGGCATCCCCGCCGACGCGCACGACCGGCTCGCCCGGTTCGGTGACGAGGTGGGCATGGCCTTCCAGATCTTCGACGACATCCTGGACCTCACCGGCGACCCGGCCGCCACGGGCAAGCGGCGCGGCGCCGACCTGCGCGACGGCACCGTGACCCTGCCGGTCATCCTCGCCCTGCGGGGTGAGCCCGAGCTGGCGGACGCCATCCGCGCCGCCGAGGGGGACGACGCGGCCATCGACGCCCTGTGCGACCGGCTGGCCGCGCACACCGGCTGCGCCGCGGCCCGGCAGCGGGCGCTGGACCACGTGGCCCGGGCCCGGGAGGCCGTGGAGGGACTGGAGGGGCCCGACGTGCCCGCATTGCTCGCGATCGCCGACGGAGTGGTGGACCGTTACTCGTGACCATGGACCGTGACCAGCTCATCACCCTCATCGCGGACGCCGATCCGCTGGCCGCCGCGCGCGTCGCCGGCGTGGCGCAGGGCGGCACCGTGACCTTCGCGCACGGCCCCGACCCGGCCGGCTGGCTGGTGGACGGCGAGGACGAGGGCGCGATCGACGCCCATCGCGCCGCGCACGCCGAGGGCCGCCCCAGCGTGGCCGTCGTGCGGTACGGCGCCGGTGCCGCACCGGAGGCCATCGCCGACCGGCTGCTGGCGCTGGCCGCACTGGCCGAGGCGACCGGGCTGCTGCGGGCCGTGGTGCCCGTGCCCGGGGAGGGCGGCGCCAACCGCCCCGGCTCCTGGGGCGTGGAGGACCTGGTGGTCATCGCCGCCGCCCGCGCCGTGCTGCCCGCGCAGGTCGCGGTTCGCCCGTGCTGGCCGCGAATCGGCGCCCCCGGCGCGCAGGTGGCCGCCGCATTCGGCGCGACCGACTGGCAGATCCCGGACGAGGACCCCAACGACCCCGTGCGGCTCGCCGCCGCCGTGGGACGCACGGCGGTGCCCCGATGACCGGCAGCGCCGCCCTGCGGGTGGGGCGCATCGCCGCCCTCAACATGTATCCGCTCTACCACCATCTGGAGGCCGTCGGCGGCCCGGAGTTCGCGTTCACCGACGGCGTGCCGACGCGGCTCAACCGCGCGGTGCTCGACGGGCAGCTCGACGTGTCGGCCATGTCGTCCATCGAGTTCGCCCGCAACGCCGCCCACCTGCGCCTGCTGCCGGTGGCCTCGGTGACCGCGTCGGGCGCCGTGGACTCCATCGAGCTGTTCTCGCGCGTGCCGTTCGAGGCGGTCCGCACCGTCGCCGTCACGCCGCACAGCGCCACCAGCGTTGCGCTGCTGCGGGTGCTGCTGGGCCCGGGGCCCGCCTTCGTGCCGCTCGAGGGCCCGCCCGCCGAGGCGCTGGCCGAGGTGGACGGTGTGCTGCTCATCGGCGACGAGGCCCTCACGGGCTTTCGCACCCCGTTCGCCGAGCACCGCACCGACCTGGGGGAGCGCTGGCGCGCCCTGGCCGGCCTGCCCATGGTGTTCGCCGTCTGGGCGGCCCGGACGGACCTCCCCGAGCGCCTGGAACCCGCGCTGGGCCGGCTGATGGCGCTGCTCACCGAGGCCCGCCTGCGGTACGAGGCCGACCCGGACGCCGTCGTGGCCGCCGCGGCAGAGCGGTTCCCGTTCCCGCCGGAGTTCATCGCGGCCTACTTCACCCGCCTGAGATACGGTTTCGGCGCCGCCGAGCGGCGGGGCCTGGAGCGATTCCTGGAGCTCGCCCGCGAGGCCGGGGAGCTGCGTGAGCTGCCCGCGCTCGCCGCCGCCTGAACCGCAACGAGGAAGGACCGTCACGCACCCATGAGCACCCTCGCACCGGCCCCCGCCCATTCCGAGATCCTGGAGCGCGCCCGTTCGGGTGAGCGCATCGGCGAGGAGGACGCGCTCGCGCTGCTGCGCAGCGGCGACCTGGTGGGCGTCGGTGAGGCGGCGCGGGCGGTGCGCGACGCCCGCACCAACCCGGACGAGGTCACGTTCATCATCGACCGGAACGTGAACTACACGAACTTCTGCGTGACCGACTGCGACTTCTGCGCCTTCTACCGGCTGCCGCGCGACCCCGAGGGCTACGTGCTCCCGAAGTCGGTGATCTTCCGGAAGATCGAGGAGACCCTGGCGCTCGGCGGCACCGCGCTGCTGCTGCAGGGGGGCCACCACCCGGGGCTGCGGATCGACTACTACGAGGACCTGTTCCGCAGCATCAAGGCGCGGTACCCCATCCACCTCCATGCGCTCTCGCCGTCGGAGGTCCTGCACATCGCCCGGTTCTCCAAGCTCACGCTGGACGAGACGATCACCCGGCTGCGCGCCGCGGGGCTCGACTCGATCCCGGGCGGCGGCGCGGAGATCCTGGTGGACCGCGTGCGGGACATCATCGCCCCCAAGAAGACCACCAGCGACGAGTGGCTCGGCGTGATGCGCGCCGCCCACCTGCAGGGGCTCTCCACCTCGGCGACCATGATGTACGGCACGGTGGACACCCTCGAGGACCGGGTGGAGCACCTGCGCCGCCTGCGCGAGCTGCAGGACGAGGCCCCCGGGTTCCGGGCGTTCGTGTGCTGGAGCTACCAGTCCGGCGGCGGGTCCCGGCGCGGCGACGACCACGCCCACACCACCGCGGCGGACTACCTGCTCACCCTGGCCGTGAGCCGCCTGTACCTCGACAACTTCGACCACTTCCAGTCGTCGTGGGTCACGCAGGGGCTGCGCATCGGGCAGCTGGCGCTGGAGTTCGGCTGCGACGACATGGGCTCGATCATGATCGAGGAGAACGTCGTGCGCGCCGCCGGCACGGCCTTCCGGCTGGACACCGAGCGCATGGTGGCGGCGATCGAGGCCACCGGGCGCCGCGCGGTGCAGCGCGACACCGCCTACCGGGTGGTCCGGCGGTTCTAGCGTGCGCTCCCCGGGCCCGCCGCGCGGCGGGCCCGGGGATGCCGCGAGCTACGGGGTGTCCCGCTTGATCCAGACCGCCTGGGCGGCGTTGTCGCCGTCGGTGGTGTGGGCCTGCAGGTCGACCTTGAGCGTCTCCCCGGCGTCCCAGCTCTCGCCGGACTTCGAGGCGACGCAGCCCGCGAGGTCGACGGTGTAGGTGAGCGTCTTGGCCGGGTCCGGCACGCCGTCGCGCCCGGTGTCGAGCACACCCTCGGCGCCGAGCGTGAGGCTCGCGTCGGTGGTGGACAGGTACGCCGCCTTGCACAGGCCGGGGCCGCCGGCGCCCGGGGACCCGGGGGTGCTCGGCGCGTTCGGGAGGTCCACCGAGTAGGTGAGCCCGCCGATGTCGACCCAGTCGCCCACCTCGCCCGCGGCGGAGATGGCGGCGCGCTGCGGCCGCCAGAGCGTGAAGGTCACCTTCACGTCCCCGCTGTGCGGCACGAGGATGGGGTTGTTCATGGTGCCGGTGTCCGACGGCGCCACCGGGTAGGACACCCCGACGGCCGGACTCGTGTTGACCTGGTACCCGGTGATCGCCGGGGTGGTCACGAACTGGTAGTTCAAGACGCCGGGGGTTGTGGTCTCGACGCCCGCCGTGGTGGACCGCCAGATGAAGGCGTCGCCGGAGCCGATCTGCGTGGACGTGGCGCCGGGCTTGAGCTGGACGTCGCCCGTGGGGCCCTTCGTGAGGGTGCCGAAGCCGTCGCCGTCGGCATCGACGCTGGACGGGAACGCCCCGCCGCCGTTGAGCATCGTGCCGGTGCCGCCGGTGGTGCAGTAGCTCAGCGCGCCGCAGTCCAGCTCGACCTCGTCGCCGGCCGGCACGGCGATGGCCAGCGTGGAGTTCCCGCGCAGGGCGGTGTCGACCTCGGCGCGCGTGATGCCGGCGTTCGCGTTGAGCGACGCCTCGATCGGGAGCTTGAGGTTGCTGAAGATGCGCGGCTCGGCCGACCCCGGCGCGGCGCCGGGGACGGGCCCCGGTCCGGTGCCGGGGACGGGCCCCGGTCCGGTGCCCGGGATGGGCGGGAGCTGGGAGATCGACGCCCCGGCCGCGTTCCGGTCGAGGTTGTCGAGGATCAGGTCCCCGTCGTCGTCGATGTCGTAGGCCCCGGGGACGCCGTCGCGGTCCAGGTCGCGGCCCGGCCCGGAGAGGCCGGCGGCCTTCGAGCGGGCCAGGCCGAGGGCCCGCGCGCCCAGCGGCACGCCGTTCTTGGCGTTCGCGGTGCGGGTGCGGTCGATGCACGGCGTGGGCGGGGTCGCCACGAACACACCCTTGACCCGGCGGATGATCCCGAGCTTCGCCCCGGCTCGGACGCCCATCACGAGCCGGTTCTTCGGGGCCTTCCCCACCACCACCGGCCCGGCGTACCGGCCGGTGGGCCCGATGAGGTGCAGCGTGAAGGTGCGGGCCGGCGGCACGAGGGCCACCTTGCCGCGCAGCTTCGGCGCGGCGGTCACGGCGCCGGTGTACGACAGCGCCACCAGCCGGTGTCCCGCCGGGACCGTGCCGGTCACCGGCGCGGGCGCCGCGTTGGCCGCCGTCGCCGCCATCAGCGTCGCGCAGCCAACGGCCGCCGCGATGTGCCCCTTCTTCATCCCGCCGCTCCTGGTTCGCTGGGAGGTCTCCACCCTGGTATCGGGCGGGACGCTCCGGAGCGTGAGCGGGCGCGGGGATCTAGCGGGGCGGTTCCCCGTCGTAGGGCAGGCCGGCCGCCGCCCAGCCGATGATGCCGCCCTCGAGGTTCGCGGCCTCGCGCTCACCGGTGGCGTTCAGGTAGTCGGCGACCTGCGCGCTGCGCCGTCCCGACCGGCAGATGATGGCGAGCGGCCCATCGGGCAGCTCGTCCATGCGCTCCATCAGCTCGCTCATGGGCAGCAGCGGCACCCCGGGGATGCGCTGGGCGTCGTGCTCCGCCTGCTCGCGGACGTCCACGATCGTCACCTCGCCCGCGGTCCAGGCCGCGTGCGCCTGCTGAGGGGTCATGTCCTCCATGCCGAACCGCATCCTAGACGCCGGTGGGCGCTCCCGCCGCGGCGAGCGCCCACCGGCCGGGCGTCTAGAAGTCCATGGGCTCGATCCGGTCGAGGTGGATCGCCTCGATGAGGCGTTCGATGTCCTCTTCCATGTTGGAGCGCGCGAAGTTGCGCAGGGTCACCAGCAGATCCTCGGTGCCCTCGTTCAGCACGTCATCGAACAGCTCCACCTCGCTCTGGTGGAACTCGTCGATGTCGCGCCATTCGCAGTTCGGACAGCGCCGCTCGATGCGCCAGCGGTCGCCCTCGCGCTCCTCCCATGCGACCGGGTACACGAGGTCCCCGTCGCATCGGTCGCAGACGTGCAGGCCGGTGGAGGGGACGTCGTCGGTGGACACGTCCACCCTGGTCCCCGCTGCAGTCTCCTGCTGCTGCTCCTGCGAGTCCTGCGGGGCGTCGCCCTCAGGATCCGAGAAGTAGACGATCTCGATGACCCTGCCACCGGGGAGGGCGATCTTCTTCGTTCGGTAGCCTTTCATGGCCCTTTCCTAGACTCTGGCCCGACCGCCGTCCTTGGCGTGCCGTTCGTGGCCGTTGCCCTCGACAAGCATCACCCGTATCGGGCCGGTCCCACCCCGACTTGAGCGGGGAGCGCGGGTTCCGTGCGGGGCCGCCCCGAGGGGTCAGCGGGCGTGTGCCGCCGCGCCCGCCTCGGCCACCCGGTCGGCCTCGAACGAGGACCGCACCAGCGGGCCGGCCTCCACGTGCGCGAGGCCCGCCTGGGCGCCCATCCGGGCCAGCGCCGGGTACTCCGCCGGGGCGTAGTAGCGGCTCACCGGGAGGTGGGACGGCGTGGGCCGCAGGTACTGGCCCACGGTGGCCAGCTCGCAGCCCACCGAGGCCAGGTCGCGGAACACGGAGGCGATCTCCGGCAGGCGCTCGCCCAGCCCCACCATGATCCCGCTCTTGGTGCGCAGGCCCGCCGCCGCGGAGCGGGCGAGCAGCTCCAGCGTGCGCTCGTACCGCGCGCCGGGGCGCACCTGAGAGTAGAGCCGCGGCACGGTCTCGGTGTTGTGGTTCATCACGTCGGGCGCGGCCTCGAGGATCACGTCCAGCGCGTCCCACGCGCCGCGCAGGTCGGGGATGAGCACCTCCACCTTCACGTCCGGCACCCGGTCGCGCAGCGCGCGGATGGTGGCGGCGAAGTGCGCCGCGCCCCCGTCCGGGATGTCGTCGCGGGCCACCGCGGTGACCACCACGAAGCGCAGGCCCATCTGGGCCGCGGTCTCGGCCACCCGCATGGGCTCCTCGGGGTCGGGCGGCCCGACCGGCTTGGCGGTGGCGACGTTGCAGAAGCGGCAGCCGCGGGTGCAGTTGGCCCCCGCGATCATGAAGGTGGCGGTCAGGCGCGACCAGCACCGCCCGATGTTCGGGCAGGCGGCCTCCTCGCACACCGTGGTGAGGCCCTTGGCGCGCATGAGCGCCTTGGTCTCCACGAATCCGCCGGAGAGCGGGTTCTTGGCGATCACCCAGCGCGGCAGGCGCCGGCCGGTAATGAGCTGCTCCAGCTCGTCCGGCGTGACCTCCACGGGCTCCAGGCCGTCGATGGGGCCATCCCCGATGAGCACGCCGTCCAGCAGCAGGTCGGGGACCTTCGCCTCGGCCCGGGCGGCACGCGCCCGTTCGAGCAGTTCGGCGTCCGGGCGGACGTCAACCCGGAATGCACGCTCCAGATCCACGCTTCGAGGGTAGCGCACGGGGTCCTCCCGATGTCGGTGTGCGATGTACGCTTGCGCGCGTGGTCCTGTCCGACCGAAGCATTCGCGAGCAACTCCAGGCCGGGCGCCTGGTGATCGACCCGTTCGACGAGTCGCTGATCCAGCCGTCGTCGGTCGACGTGCGCGTCGCGCGCGAGTTCCGGGTGTTCCAGAACAACCGGCAGCCGTACATCGACGTGCGCAGGCCGTCGCCTGAGCTGACGGACGTCGTGACCGTCGCCGACGACGAGCCCTTCATCCTGCACCCGGGTGAGTTCGTGCTGGGCTCCACCCTGGAGCGGGTGGCCATCCCGGACGACCTGGTCGCCCGGCTGGAGGGCAAGTCGAGCCTGGGCCGGCTGGGCCTGCTCATCCACTCCACCGCCGGCTACATCGATCCGGGCTGGGACGGGATGATCACCCTGGAGCTGTCGAACGTCGCCCGGCTGCCCATCACGATCTACCCCGGCATGCCGATCGGGCAGATCTCGTTCCTCACGCTCACCACGCCGGTCGACCGGCCGTACCAGGGCAAGTACCTGGGCCAGACGGGTCCCACGGCGAGCGAGTACCACCGGAACTTCCCCGGCGCTCAGGAGTAGCGGCGGGCCTGGCCCCCGGGCCGCAGCCAGGAGTTCGCGAGGAGCCCGCCCAGCAGCGCCGACGCCACCGCGACGCCGCCCGCGGTGAGCGTGTCGACCAGCCCGCCCGGGATGAGTGACGGCGGGTCGGGTCCGCCGAACCAGTCCGCAACGGCGGCGATCACCACGAACACCACGTAGAGCGCGTACGCCACGACGCACGCGGCGACGGCGTGCGCGGCGCGGCGGTCGATGGTGCGCACGCCCGCGAGGAAGCCCCCCACGGCGAAGGCGGCGCCCGCGATGAGCAGGCGGGACGCCAGTTCCCGGCGGGATCCGGTCATCAGGCCGATGGCGCCGACCAGGCCCCCCCACGCGGCGGCGATGGGGTCCAGTCGGCTCGCACCGCGTCGACGCGAGGCGCTCACATCGCGCATGGTACCCTGGCCGCACGGCCCGGCAGGGCCCGCCGTCCCCTCTCGATCGAGGCATCGCTGTGGACTTCTCGCCCGTTCAGCTGCTCATCGTCCTACTGATCGTGCTGGTCATCTTCGGAGCCAAGCGTCTGCCGGAGATCGGCCGGAGCATGGGGTCGAGTGCCCGGGAGTTCAAGAAGGGCATCAGCGGGGAGGACGACGGCTCGTCGTCCGCGGTGCAGCGCACCGAGCACAGCGACGCCGACAAGACCTGATCTGATCCTCACGGCGGCCCGGGTCCTCCCGGTCGCCGCCCCGCCCATCCCGGACGGCGCCGTCGCCATCCGCGCGGGCCGCATCGTGGCGACGGGCCCCGCCCGTGACGTCATGGCCGCACACCCGGACCTCCCCGTGGAGCACCTGGGCGACATGCTGCTCGCCCCCGGGTTCGTGGACGTCCACTGCCACACCGAGTGGAGCCTCTCCGGGGGCCTCGCGGAGGGGCCGGGCTTCGGCCGCTGGTTGCGCGCGTTCCTGACGGCCATGGTGCGCAGCGGATGGTCGGGGCACCGTGCCGCCGCCGACCTGGCGGTGCTGAGCGCCGTCCGGGCGGGCACCACCACGCTGTGCGATTCCGGACCCACCGGGGCCGGCGTGGGGGCCGCGACCGGGGCGGGGCTCCGGGCGATCGTGTGCCTCGAGGCCTTCGGCGACGATCCGGCCCGCGCGGACGAGACCGCGACGCGGGTCGCCGCCCTGGCGGAGGCCGCCGGGCCGCTGGTGCGGGTGGGGGTGTCTCCCCACGCCCCGTACTCGGTGGGGCCGGTGCTGTGGGCGGCGCTGGCAGGGCATCCGGGCCTGGGCGGGGTGGCGTGGAGCACGCACCTGGCCGAATCGGCCGACGAGGACCGGGCGCTGGCGTTCGGTGACGGGCCGGTCGCCGACGCCCTGGCGGAGCTGGGGGCCACGATCCCCCGATGGCCCGGTGGGTCGGACGCGTCACCGGTCGCCCGGCTGGCCGCGGCCGGCGCCCTGCGGGACGGGCTCGTCGCCGCGCACTGCGTGCGCATCGACGCCGACGACGTCGCCCTGCTGGCGCATGCCGGGGTGCGTGTGGCGCACTGCCCCATCTCCAACAGCCGCCTCGGGTGCGGGCGCATGCCGCTGGAGGCGCTGGCCGCCGCGGGCGTCGCCGTCGGACTCGGCACCGACAGCCCGGGCTCGGCGGGCGCCTATGACGTGCGTGCCGAGGCGCGGGCGTGCGAGGTGCTGCACGGCGGGGTGTTGGCGCCCCCGTCCGCGGCCCGCCTGGTGGAGCTCGCCACCCTGGGCGGTGCCCGGGCCCTGGGACTGGAGGGCGAGACGGGCAGCCTGGAGCCCGGCAGGTCGGCGGACCTCGTGGCGGTGCGTCCGGCGCCCGGGGCGGGCCTGGCCGGCGACCCGAACGAGGCCCTGCTGCGCGCAGACTCGGAGGTCCGCCACTCGTGGATCGCGGGCCGACCGCTGCTGCGCGACGGGGTGCCGTGCACCCTCGATACGGAGCGCATCGTCACCGAAGCCGCCGAGGTCCGCCGGAACCTGTGTTAGCTTCCGGCGCGTGCTGCTGGACGAGAAACGCACCAAGCGGATCGTCAGGATCATCGCGATCCTCACATCCATCGCCTTTGCGGGCGTCGGCGTCGTGGTCATCGCCCTCGTGATCTTCGGTGGCACCCCCTCCGCCGGCGAGCAGCTCGTGAAGGACGCGAGGGCCGCGGTGGAGGCCCGCCCGAACGACGCGGAGGCCTGGAACCGCCTGGCGTCGGCATATCTGGCCGACGAGAAGCCGCTGGAGGCCGTCGAGCCCGCGAAGAAGGCCGTCGCGCTCGCGCCGAGGGAGTTCAGCAACACGCAGATCCTGGTGAGCGTCCAGCTGCGCAACGGCGACCAGCCCGGGGCCATCACGGCGCTGCAGAACTTCACCCGGCGGGTGCCGGACGAACCGCAGGCGTTCCTGCAGCTGGGTCAGCTGGCGCAGCAGGTCGGGCGCATTCCGCTGGCCCGCCTCTCCTACGCCGCGTACCTCAACCTGAACCCCGAGGGCGCCACGGCGGAGGCCGTGCGGGAGGCCCTCAAGGGACTCTCGGACCCCGCGGTCACGACAACCCCCTGAACGTCCAGCCGCGCGTCCGGTAAGATTCCTCCGGGCCGTTAGCTCAGCTGGCAGAGCAGGGGACTCTTAATCCCAAGGTCGTAGGTTCGATCCCTACACGGCCCACTTCCTTGAGAGCCCGCCATTTCGGCGGGCTTTCCTCGTTCCGGGGCGGGTCGCCGAACACCCCATTTGGAGCCGGGTCAACCGCCGGGTCAACCAGCCACCTTCGTCACGCGGCTGAGCGAGTCAGTCGGAAGCGGCTCCCGGGCTCAACAACGTTGAGGTCGAGTGCGGGAGGCTGGCGCGTCGGCCACGGTGCCAAGCCCTCCCGCAGAAGCCACGCACCAATCCTCGACGACCGAAGCTCTGGACACGTGGACCAGAACGTTCGACTCAGCTTGATGGGAACCACTTCTCCATCGACCACTACCTCAATCGAGTCCGCGGCACCGAAATGGGTCGCCCTGTCTGCGTAGGTCACCCTGATTCCGTACCCCGCGCCGGTCGGGGTCGGCCGCCCATTGCTCCACGCCGTGACACGCATTCTCAACCTCCGCCTCGTTTGGTCGAGCCTGGCTTATCGATGGGGGTTTGCCGCAAGGTTTGCTTCGTAAGCGAACCGTGAATCTCAGGCGGCGCGGTGCTCCAGGAGCGCCCGGATGGCCTCCACGTCGAACCGTCGCCGCCCGCCCACAGCCCAGGTGAACGGCACCAGGCCTTCCTTGGCCCACACGTCGAGCGCGTCCGGGTGGACTCCGAGTCCGCGTGCCGCAGCCGTGAGCTGTCGGAGACGCGGCGGTGGCGGCGGGTCCAGAAACACGACCCGCTCAGGAACCGGCGGGGGCTGAGGGATCGCACCGCGCAGCAGCACCCCCAGCCCATCGACCGTTAGTCGGGCGCCGGGCTCGCGCAGCAGCGGGTGAAGTCGCCAACGACCGGGAGAGGTGGACTCCGCGGTCCCTACCACCACCAGGGCGGCGAGCACGTCATCCGCTGCGGATTGGTCCATGTCGGCTGCCAAGGCGAGGGCCCGTGTGGTCGAGCCGTCCCGGCTGGTGATGAGGGCGAGGAGGATCATCGCCGCGGTGTCGGGGTTCACACCCGAGTGATTGGCAGATGAACCCCAACCTGCGCATTCGAGGGAACCGACGTATCCTCGACCCGAATGCGTTTCATCCGTCGCCGGGGCAGGAGTGCCCTCCATCCGCTCGTCGCCCACGCTCGTCGCGAGCTGCAGGCGGCTCAACGTGCCACCAAGGGTAAGGGCGGCGACCTTCTTGACCGGTTCGGTCAGCACCTTCGACGCCGACGCCCAAGTGGCCCTGCGGCATGTCCACCAAGGGCAACTACTGATCGCCGCCGCCGCCCGGGCAGGCGTTCCGACTCCAGAGATCTCACGGCAGCTCGCAACGCCGGGGTACGACGATGCTTTCGTCTGGCGCGTCTCGTTTGCCACTGCGGACAACGAGCCCTTCGACGTGTGGCTGCCGAAGTTCCTGGGCCGTGGAGGACGCTGAGCCAGAAGGTGCGGCTGCTCGAAAGGGGGTTGGCTTAGGTCGGGCGCCACCCGCCAACGTTGGAATGAGCGACAGGCCGGGTGCCCTGACCCATTCAGACCGCGAGACGCACGACCCGGGGCCACCTCAACCCCATACCCCCTTGCGCGAGGAGGAGCGGAGGACCCATTGGCTGATGGCGTCTCGGCGCTGTGGCAACGCGGATACGTGCAGTAGCGTTGCTCAGCCGACAGGAGAGTCGACTTGGACTTGAACGCAGCGCTCGATCAGTTCGACAAGGTCGAGGCGAACATCGCCCGGATCACGAAGATCTGGGATGAGATGAGCAAGCTGATTCCGCAGGGCCACTTCGAGGCGATCGGATTGCCCGATGAGCTGCGGTACTCCGAGCTTCGCGAGTCCTACCTGGAGATCTTGAAAGGCCTGCCTCCGATCGACGGTTGGCAGATCACCGCGCTCCCGGTCAGCTACGCGGAAATTGCGCAGGGAAGGGTTGACCTCCTAGACGTCTTTGAACCGTCAGCCGGCGTCGGCTTCGAACGGGAGGTTCAAGCGCCCGGAGCCGAGATCTCGACCTACCGCCAGAGGGTCTTGAGGCAGCGCCGTCTGCTCGTACGAGATCGCGTGCTAGATCTCGTGGGGCAGATCGATCAAATCCTCCAGGGAATGTCGCTGGGCGATCCCGACACCAATCCCCGCGACCTCGATGAGTGGGACCGACTGGAGGCGCTCTTCGGAGAGCTGAGCCGCCTACATCGCGGGCAGGGAGACTCCAGAGCCCGCTGGGGCGACATGACCCGCCATCTTGCCTTCGGACAGTCTGTGGACCTCCACGACATCGTCGAGATGGATTGGCCCTCAGTCCGAGCGGCCGTGACCAAGGAGATCTACTCCGAAACTGAGCCGGTGCCAGTCGAGGTTGCTGACCTCGGCTCCCTCGTTAGATCTCGACCCACCGGTCCCGTCACGATCGAGCTGGCGTGGGACTCTCTAGCCCCTTCCGACTTCGAGCGCCTCGTCTACGAACTGATCCGATCGACGGCGGGGTACGTGAACGCCGCTCTGCTCACTAACGCCAATGCTGCCGATCGTGGGCGCGATCTTTCAGCGGATCGCGTGATCAACGATTTGCTCACGGGAACCCGCCGCGAGCGCGTGATCATCCAGTGCAAGCACTGGCGTTCCAAATCCGTCGGCGTTCCGGAAATCTCGGCGGCCGTTGCCCAAATGGCGTTCTGGAAAGACCCGCCAGTAGATGTTCTCGTCTTCGCGACGACCGGGCGATTCACCGCGGACGCGATCAGTTGGGTTGAGCAGAACAACCACAGCAACACGCGGTTGAAGATCGAGATGTGGCCGGACAGCCACTTGGACCACCTGCTAGCAAGCCGCCCAGACATCGTCACCAGCTTCAAGCTGCGCTGAGACCTCGAATGCGGAGGACGGGTGGACTGGCGCGTCCTCGGGCGTCCAGCCATACAGGCACGCCCCACCCGTTGAGGGCGTCAACGAGAGCTCGAGCCCCGTGTTCAGCAACGGCGAGCACTTCGACGGTGCATCGTGCGATAAGCAGTGCCCGCCAGGTTTTCCGGGGTACGTCCACGACGGTCTCGGCGCGGTCGGCCTCGGCCACCAGGTCGTCGTCGGTGGGTGCGTCGTCGGTGCCCAGGAGCTGGGCGCGCAGGCCCTGGCTCCATTCGATGAGTCGGCGGCCGTGGCTGCCTTTGACCCATTCCATCCAACACGTCCTGCTGTTCACCGACCAGCCGTGGGACACGGCCCACTTCGTTGAGAGCCCGCCATCTCGGCGGGCTCTCGTCGTTCCGGGGCGATGTCCGCCGACGCGCCCTTGCGCAGACGGCGGCCGCTATCGCAGAGTCGCATCGCCCGGCGCGCGACGGCGGGCGGCGTCCGCCGACGCCACCTCGGCCAGGAGATCCCCGTGACCCCGACCATTCTTGATCAGGTGCTGGAGGCCAACGCGGCCTACTACGCGGCCTTCGGTCCCCGCGATGTCGCGATGGCGATGCGCTGCTGGTCGACGCACGACGACACCCTCTGCATCGGCCCGATGGGTTCGCCGGCCCTCGGGTACGAGGCGATCGAGCGCTTTCACCACGAGTCGTTCGCGGTGATGGAGGGAACCCGGTTCGCCGTCGAGGTGCTCCACGCCCGGTACGACGACCCCCTCGCCACCGTGACCTGCGCGGAGTGGATCACCAAGGAGGGCGGCGCCGGGGAAACCCACCACCTGATGGCGACGAACGTCTTCATCCTCGAGGACGTCGGCTGGCGCCTCATCCACCATCATGTCTCGTGGCGCTCGGCCGCCGGCGTCCATCCGGTGGAGCTGGCCGGGCGAGGGGTGTGAGCGCGGCCGGTCATGGCGACGCCGACAGGCGTGGCTGGCCGCCGGCGCCGCGCGGGGTCCCGAAACGGGCGGCCAGGCCGATGCCCACCGCGTAGAGCACCAGCTGCGGGGCCATCAGCAACAGCATGCTCAGCGGGTCCCCGCCCGGAAGCAGGGCCGCCACCGCGGCCATGACCACCACCGCGACCCGCCACCGGCGGCGGAACAGCGCGGCCGAGGCCACGCCCAGGCGGGCGAGCGCCAGCATCCCGGCGGGCACCTCGAACAGGATCCCCGAGGCCAGGAGCATGGTGGTCGCGAACCCGAAGTACTCACCCGCTCGCAGCTGGGCGTCGAAGGTGTCGCCGCCGAAGCCCAGCAGGAAGTCCAGCGCCACGGGCAGCACCACCGCGTAGCCGAACGCCACCCCGGCGGCGAACAGGCCGGCCAGCCCGCCCACCACGACCACCATCACGCGCCGCGGCTGGTCGGCCACGGCCGGGATGACGAAGGCGTACAGCTGGTACAGCCACACCGGCAGCGCCACCAGCACCGCCGCCCACAGGGTGACCCGCAGAACCGTCATGAACGGCTCGGTGGGCGACAGGGTCACCAGGCGCTCGTGGCCGTCCGGCAGCGGGGCCGTGAGCACCGCCACCAGCCGGTCGTGCACGAGGTACATCGCCACGAAGGCCACGACCAGCGACAACGCCCCCACGATCAGGCGGCGGCGCAGCTCGTCGAGGTGGTCGACCGCGGTCATCACGTCGTCGTGCCGGGTGCGGCGGGGGATGAGCGGCAGCGAACGGGGCGGCACGGGGACCTCGCTTGGGCGGGGACGCGGGACGCCCGGTGGACGCCCCGTCATGGCTACGGGCCGCCCACCCCGGCGGATCACCGCCGGGCCCGCCGCGACCGCCCGGTGATCCGCGATGCCCGGTCACGCGAAGAAGGGCTCGGATCCGGGGCACCCCCCGGTGGTCCCACCCTCACCTCAGGAGCCATCCGACATGACCGACGTGAACCGTGCGCAGTTCCTCACCCGTGGTGCCGCCGGGGGTCTCGCCCTCGTCGCCGGCGGGACGGTGCTGGGTCTCGCCGCCGGGCAGGCCACCGCCGCCACCGCGGCCGGCGACGTGGCGATCGCGAAGCTGGCGGCCACCGCCGAACTGCTGGCGATCGACTTCTATTCCCGTGCCATCTCGTCCCGGAAGTTCCGGGGCGACGAGCGGGAGTACCTCATCGACGCCCGCCGGAACGAGCGGGACCACTACGCGGCGCTGGCGCGCGTGATCGGGCGCGGCGCCCCGAAGGGGCTGCGGTTCCAGTACCCCAACGGCGCGTTCGCGAGCCGCGCGTCCATCGCCAAGCTGGGCGTGGCGCTGGAGACCGCCTTCGTGGGCGCCTACCTGGGCGCCGTGACCGCGCTCAGGAGCAACGACCTGAAGGGCGTCGCCGCCCAGATCGGCGCGAGCGAGTCCCAGCACCTGTCGGTGTTCTCGGAGATCGCGGTTGACGACCCGGTCGGCATCTCGTTCCCGAAGGCCCTCACCGCCACGCAGGCGACGGCGGCCGTCACGCCGTTCCTGGCGGCGTGATCCCGGGGGTGGGGTGCGGGCCGGTGCCCGCACCCCACCCGGGTCAGGCCCCCACGTTCAGCGTCACCGACATCCCCGCGTCCGGGGATCCGGTGACCGTGCCCAGCTGTGTCGCATATCCGTCCGCGAAGACCATGTCGGTGTCCAGCGAGAGCTGACCCAGGTTCGACAGGCTGGCGGCGTACCCGTCCGCCGCGTAGGCCAGCTCGCAGGCATCCTGGGGGAACGCCAGCTGTGAGGTCACCAGCTTCGCCCCGCCGGCCGTCGCGTCCGCGAGGCTCGGGTACACCTCGAAGTGCACGTGCGGCCAGCGCCCCGGGTAGCAGCCGGGGAAGATCGTGGTGAAGGTGACCTCGCCCCGCGCGTCGGTCTCCTGCACGCCGCGCAGCCAGTTCTGGTCGGTCACCCCGTCCGAGTAGAGCGAGTACCGCCCCTCGCGGTCGCAGTGCCACACGTACACCGCGGCCCCCGCCAGGGGCACGCCGCCCTCCGAGATGTCCAGGAGCCGGAGGGTCATCGTGAGCGGGACGCCGTCGGCGGTGCCGCTCGACCCGGCGAAGCTCCGGGTGATGTCGGAGCGCACGATCCCGCTCTCGGCGAGCACGTTCGGGCCGTTGGATCCGTCGCCGGGGAACGGGCCGGCCGTCTCCTGGGGGATCGTGGAGGTGGGGACGTCCCCCGCCGCGGAGGTGGACGTGGTCGATCCGGTCGCCGTGGTGGCGGGGGAGGTGGTCGCCCCGGCGGAGTCGCCGTCGGATGACGATCCGCATCCCACCAGGGCGGTCAAGCCGCCCACCGCCAGCAGCTGCAGCGCGCGGCGGCGGCTCATGAGCGTCGACACGTCGAACGCCAGGCCCCGGTCGTGGTCGTGCACCTCGTGCTCTTCGGCCATCCCCTGCTCCCGTCTCGTGGTGTGGGCGGGGCGAGCCTGCCGGATCCTCCTGAGGATTTCCTGAGGCCCGGTCAGCCCCCGCGGACCTGCGCCGCGGTGGGGCAGCGCGTGCCGTGATCCGCCATGTACCAGGTCAGGATCATGTGGCGGCGGGGATCGGTGTTGAAGCTGGTCGAGATCGCCCGGCCACCCACCCGGCCGCACCACCACCAGATGGTGTCGCCGGTGACGTCGACGATGCGGCGGAAGCGCCCGGGGTACGCGCGGCGCATGGCGATCTCCGAGCCGGCGGCCATGGAGCACGCGCCCACCACGTCCTTGGCGCAGAATCCCGGCCCGGACACGACGAACTGCCGCACGCGTCCCCGGGATCCCGCCCGGGTGAGGTACACGTCCATGATCGCGGTGTCGGAGTACGTCATCACCCCGAAGCCGTTCTCCCGCAGCGGGCGCCCGAGGGTGGCGACCACCGCCGCGCGGGTCTGGTGGAGCGTCGCGCCCGCGACGCCCCGGAACGGGACCACCTGACCGGACTCCACCGTGGCCGCGCCGACCGGCGCCGTCACCAGAACGGCCGTCGCGGCGGTCAGGACGGCGGCGCGGATCATGCGCCCACGTTACTCCCGGAGGTCCGCGACCCGGCGATGCGCGACAGCCAGCGGTGCGCTTGCTCCCGGCGGCGCTCCAGCTGCTCCAGCGTGGCCTCGCCGATGCGCTGCACGCCCACCAGCCGGTTGAGCTCGGAGTTCACCTGCGCATGGCTGCCCCCGGTGATGCGGGCGATCTCGCTGACCGCCGCGGCGTTCGCGTCACGCAGCAGCCGGCGCCGCTGGCGGGGGCTCAGGTCGGTGGCCACCGACCCCTCGCCGGGCACGGGCGCGTCCAGGTGCGGTGCGGGCATGAGCTCCAGCACCAGGCTCTCGTCGTCGTCCGGCTCCTCGACCGCGTACAGGCCGTCAACGTCGGGGCCGTGCATGGCCTCCGAGCCCACGGCGCGGGACGACACGGCGGCGAACAGCGACAGCTGCTCCTCGTCGCGCTGCGGGCGGGGGTACTCGTCGAGGGCGTTGGGGTCCTCCTGCCGCTCGTCGTCGTCGCGCCGGCGCAGGCTGTGGCGGCGCTGCTCGGCGATCGCGAAGGCGTGCGCGCGCAGGCGGGGGTCGTCCGGGATGAACATGTAGGCGGGCTGCGGCCCCAGGCCGCGGATCCACCGGGCCAGGCGGCCCACGGCCTGCCGGAAGAACAGCTCGGTGGTGGTCGTGGTGGCCAGCACCCCCACGCGCAGCCGCGGGATGTCGACGCCCTCCGACACCATCCGCACCGCCACGATCCACGGATCGCGGCTGTCGCCGAACGCGGCGATCTTCCGGCTGGCCTCCGGGTCCTCCGAGACCGCGACCACGGGATCCACGTTCAGGCGCAGCCGCAGGATGCGGGCGATGCCGCGGGCGTGCTCCTGGTCCATCGCGATCACCAGGCCCGCGGCCTCCGGATGGGTGCGGCGCACGTCCATGAGCTGCCCGTGGGCGCGCACCAGCACGTCCGGCAGCCACTCGCCCTCCACCGACAGGGCCGTGCGCAGCCGCTGCGCGGAGGCCACGGCGTCGAGCTGGTCGGTGAACGACGCCGAGGCGAGCAGGCCGTCGTTGTCGATCCACTCCATCTCGCCGTCCACGCGCGGGAAGTGCACGGGGCGCACCACCCCGCCGTCGCGCAGTGCGGCGCCGTAGCCGTACTCCACGTCGGCCTCGGCCATGTGGTCGCCGTCGTACCGCACGAACGGGATGGCGTTGGTGTCCGACCGGAAGGGCGTGCCCGACAGGCACAGGCGCACGGCGGCGTCCCCGAAGGCGGCGCGCACCGAGTCCCCCCAGGCGCGGTCGTCGCCGGCGTGGTGGACCTCGTCGAGCACGACGATCCCGTTCCGTGCGATGGCCCCCAGCGCGGCGGCGCTGGTGGCGACCTGCTGATAGGTGGTCACCACCCCGTGGACGTCCCCGGGCAGCGTCTCGTCCTGGGCGGTCCACCCGGTGTCCAGGTGCAGGTCCAGACGCTCGGCGGCGTCGGCCCACTGGGTCTTGAGGTGCTGGGTGGGGGCCACCACGACCAGCCGCCGGCCCGGCATCTGCGCCAGGCTCTGCCGCGCCGCGGTCAGCGCGAAGGTGGTCTTCCCCGCCCCCGGGGTCGCGACCGCGAGGAAATCGGGGGTTTGGCGGGCGGCGAAGGCGTCGAGGGCGGCCTTCTGCCAGCGCCGCAGGCGGATCGAGCGGGCCATCGTGCGGCCGCCGAGGATAGCGGGGCGGGGGGCGTTGGCGAACTCCCGCCGGGCGGCGGCCGGGTGGGTCCGGCCGCCGGAGTACCGTGGGTGCGAGTGGACTGGCTGGATGCGCATCAGGGCACGGTCACCGCGGTCTCCGGCACCGTCGTGTGCCTGGCCGTCCTGCTGCTGGTCATCGCCGTCGCCCGGGGTCAGGCGCAGACCCGCGTCGCGCTCTACGGCGCCCGGCCCGTGCCGCGGCCGCCGGAGTTCACCACCGAGGAGGGCGGGGGCCTGCGCATCGTGGTGCCGCTGGCCAACACCTCGCCGTGGCCCGCGCAGGCACTCGCCGCGGAGGCCCGCATCAATGGCCGGCGCGTGGACGGCGGGGTGCGCGACGCGACCCTGTTCGGCGGGGTGCCGGGGGTGCCGATCGCCGCCTCGGCGTGCCGGCCGTCGTTCACCTGGCCGATGGGGGTGCTGGACGCGTCGGTCGAATTGCGCTGGAGCTGGAGGGACGGCGCGGGGCGTCACCGGGCGCGCTGGCAGGGCACCGTACGTGTGCCTGAGCAGGCACTTCCACCCGGCCGCTGACACGTGTCACCGGGCGACGAGGAGTCCGGGGACGGGCATGGAAGAATGATGCGGCCACCCGGTCGCGCGACCGTGACGGACACCCCTCCCCGGGTCCCGACCCGTCCATCTCAGGCGCGCCGGCCGGCCGTTCCCCCTACGCCCTGGGAGGGTTGAGTTGATCCGGAAGCGCCGCGAGAAGGACGGGAACGTGCGCCTCACGTTCGCCGTCGAGTCCGACCGCCCGGTGTCGCTGGTGTGCGACCACAACGGGTGGGACCCCAGCGCCACGCCCCTGAAGCCCCGCACCAACGGGACCCGCTCCGCGACCCTGCTGGTGCCGCCCGGCACGCCGGTGCGGTTCCGCTACTTCGCCGAGCCGGGAGAGTGGTTCGACGACCCCAACGCCGACCTCGAGCCCAACGGCCTGGGCGGCACGCACTCCCTGGTGGTCGCCTAACACCGCCTCGGGCCGGCGCGTCCCAGGGGGACAGGGCGCGCCGGCCGTCGGTGGTCAGGCCACGGCGGAGTCCGCCGCGGCCTCGGCGGCGGCCTCCGCGGCCACCTCGCGGAGCCCGGTGATGAGCCCGAGCGCCGCCGCCACGGTGTCCCCGTCGGCGAAGCGTCCCGCGTCGTCGAGGAGGGTGTTGGCCTTCTTCACGCCGAGCTCGGTCTCGACGACCCTGGCCCCCGATGCGGTGAGCACCTTGCGCACCTCCGCGGCGGACCAGACCGCCCCGAACGCCGATGGGCTCACCCCCACCACCGCCACCGGGCGACCCACCAGGGGCCCCGTGCCGTAGGGACGCGACGCCCAGTCCAGGGCGTTCTTCAGCACGCCGGGGATGGAGGAGTTGTACTCGGGGGTGGCGATGAGGATGCCGTCCACGCCGTGCATCCGTGCACGGAGGTCCTCGACCGCGGCCGGCCCGGGCCGCGTGTCGAGGTCCTCGTTGAAGTGCGGCAGGTCCCCGAGGCCCTCGAAGAGGGTGACCTCGACGTCCTCGGGAGCCTGCTCGGCCACCGCCTCCAGGAGGCGGCGGTTGAGCGACCCCGACCGCAGGCTCCCCGGGACGGCGAGCACCCGGAAGGGGTCGCGGCTCACGCCTCGGCCCCCGCCAGGATCGCCTCGACCTCCCAGTCCAGGCTCACGCGCTCGGCCACGGCCGGCACGCCGTTGTCCATGATGGTGTTCCAGCTGATCCCGAACTCCCTGCGGTCGATCTGGCCCGTCACGGCGATGCCCACGCGGGTGTTGCCGTAGGGGTCCTGGCCCAGGCCCAGCTCGCCGGTGAGGGTCACCGGGCGGGTCACGCCGCGCAGGGTGAGCTCACCCTCGATGCGCAGGGCGCCGTCGTCGGCGAGCTCGACGCTGCTGGAGCGGAAGGTCCCGGTGGGGTGGTTCGCGGCGTCGAAGAAGTCGGGGGTCAGGAGGTGGCCCGTGAGGGTGGCGTCCTTGGTGACCAGGCTGTCGATCGTCGCCGTGCCGACGATCTCGGTGATCCGGCCTCCATCGGTCACCAGGTGACCCTCGATGCCGGGGAAGCTGCCGCGGTAGGTGTTGATGCCGAGGTGCTTCACGCCGAACCCGACCGTCGAGTGGATGGTGTCGAGGGCCCAGGTGCCTGCGGGGAGCTGCGTGGTGACTGCGGTGCTCATGTGGGTTCTCCAGCGGTTCGAGTGCTTGCGGGTGAAATGGCCAAGCGGTTGATTGGTGTGTGCGAACCAATCGACGGGTCGGACTGTAGCCGCCATTCGTTGATCGCGCAACCTGTGTGTGCGAACATTTCTCCATGAGCGGATGCGACAACGGTGAGGTGCAGCTCTGGCGTGCCTTCCAGATGGCCCAGGCCACGGCGATCGAGCGCATCGAGGCGGAGCTCGAGCTGGAGGGGCTGCCGGCCCAGCTCGGCTGGTACGACGTCCTCTACGCGCTGCATTCCGCTCCGGAGCGCAGCCTGCGGATGCGCGAGCTCGCGCCACGCGTGGTCGTCACGCGCAGCTGGCTCAGCCGCGTGGTGGACCGCCTCGAGGCCGAGGGCTACGTGTGCCGGCGCAGCTGCCCCAGCGACCGGCGGGGCGCGTTCGTGGTGCTCACCGACGAGGGCGTGGCCCTGCTCGACCGGGCGCGCGCGTCGTTCGAGGCCGCCGTGCACGAGCACTTCGGGCGGCACATCCCCGACCTGGAGGCGCTGCGCGCGATGCTCGCGGCGATCAACGCCCCGCAGTCCGAGCGGGCGGTGTGATCACCGGCCGGGCCCCGCGTCACGCGGGGCCCGGCCGGATGACGCACTAGGCGATCGTGACCTCGGGGCAGAGGTACACGTCCTGGATGGCGTTCAGCAGGCCCACGCCCTCGGCCATGGGGCGCTGGAACGCCTTGCGGCCGGAGATGAGGCCGGCGCCGCCGGCACGCTTGTTGATGACCGCAGTGGCGATCGCGTCGTGCAGGTCGTTGTCGCCGGACGCGCCGCCGGAGTTGATGAGCGGCGAGCGGCCCATGTAGCAGTTGGCGATCTGGTACCGGGTCATGTCGATATGAGCTCCGAGTACATCCGCTTGTCGGACTTCCCGAACTTCAGGTCGTCGAAGCCCGGCGCCGGGGTCTCCGGCAGCTTCTGCTTGATGATGTCCGCCTGGATCGTCACGCCCAGGTGGTTGGCCTGGCCCGTGAGGTCCGTGGCCGTGTGGTAGTCCACGCCGCCCGACTTGGTCTGGTTGAAGTCGGAGTTGCGCAGGTAGCACCACAGCACCGTGGCCATGCCCAGCTCGTGCGCCATCTCGAAGGCCCGTGAGACCTCGACGATCTGCCGCTTGCTCTCGGCCGAGCCGAAGTAGATGGTCGCGCCGACCGCGACGGCCCCCATCTCCTGCGCCTGCTTGATCGACGCGAACGCGATCTGGTCGTAGGCGTTGGGGTACGAGAGGGAACTTCAGCAGGAACGGGATCTTGTGCGCGTACTTGCGGGCACACATCCCGAGCACCCCCAGGGTGCTCGCGACCGCGTTGCAGCCGCCCTCGATCGCCAGCTCCACGATGTTGACCGGGTCGAAGTAGTCGGGGTTCTTGGCGAACGACGCCCCGCCCGAGTGCTCGATGCCCTGGTCGACGGGCAGAATCGACATGTACCCCGTGTTGGCGAGGCGGCCGTGTCCGAAGATCGCCTGGAGCGAGCGGAGCACCGGGATCGGACGGTCCGAGTCCGCGAGGACGCGGTCGATGAAGTCCGGGCCCGGCAGCGAGAGGCGGTCCGCGGAGATGGTCCCGCAGGTGTGCCCGAGCAGATGGTCTGCTGTGTCACCCAGAATCTCGGTGATCCCGTCGATCCCCTTCGCGCTCGTCGTCGCCATGCACACGCTCCTGATTCGCTTGCTGTTTCGGTCGGCCGCTTCACACTAGCCGAGCATGGGCCGAGCCCGCGCGCGTCGCGGGGTCAGTCCATGAGGTAGCGGGCCTTCAGCGCCCGGTCGGGTCCCGACACCTCGGGCGCGCCCGGCCCGCGGCTCACCAGGGGTGCGGACGGTGGCGGCGCGGCCATCGATGCGCGCGGCCAGCACAGGGCCACCAGGGCGATGAGGATGGCGTTCCGGGCGGCCAGCACCGCGATGGGCCCGTCCTGCAGGGCCACCAGGTCGAAGTAGTGGCGCGGGAAGTAGAGCTGGGTGGTGACCAGGGCGGCCACGCCGCCCGCCACCGCCCCCCAGCCGTACCGTCCGCACACCAGGAACGTCGCCGGCAGCAGCCACACCATGAACTGCGGCGACAGGACCTTCCCGGTGGCGAGCAGGGCGACGATCGTGGTGGCGAACCCGGCCGTCAGCAGGCGGGCGTCCAGCCCGCGGCGGGCGCGCCGCATGCCGGCGGCGGTCGCGACGGCGATGGCCCCCACGAGGGCCACCATCAGCGCGGTGCCGACGGAGGCGATGATCGCCGGGCCGTGGGCGGGCAGGCCCTGGCTGCCGAACGAGCTCTCGACCGTGAGCGGCACGTCGGCCAGCGCGTGCAGCACCAGCATGTAGGTGGACGCCATCGACTCGATCTGCGGCGGGCGGTTGAGGTGGTAGCCCACGATGTTCCACGTGCCCGACGGGTTCGCGACGAAGAAGGGCAGCGTCACCAGGGCGGCGGCGCCCAGCGCGGCGGCGGCGCCGGTGACGGCGGGCCGCCGCCCCACCCGGTGGGACTGCCACACCAGCAGCAGCGGGATCAGCAGCAGCGGGATCAGCTTCAGCAGGATCCCCACGCTCATCAGCGCCCACATGAGCCGCCACCGCTCGGTGACCGCGGCGAACAGCATCCACACGAGCGTCGCCGAGAGCGCCAGGTCGAAGCGGGTGGACAGGACGTTGCCCAGCAACAGCGGAGCGCAGGCCACCACCGCCACGGCCGCCACCCGGCGCCCGCGGGACAGCCCCAGGGCGTCCCCCACGGCGGCGACGCCCGCCGCGGTGAGGCACATGAACGAGGACATGAGCGCGGGGAACGCGACGTCGTAGTCGGTGGGGATGAGGTCGGTGACCCAGAACAGGGCCGTGGCCAGCGGCGGGTACTCGACGTCGAAGTCCTTATAGGGCACAAGCCCCGAGGCGATGGACGACGCGATGCGCTCGTAGACCGGGACGTCGGTGATCCCCGGGTCCGACCACAGCGAGAACAGCCGGAAGGGCACCAGCCACACCAGCAGCGCGGCGACGGCCGCCCCAACGGGCGCGGCGACCCGGTTCATCCGGTGGCGGCGGGCGCCGCGGGGTAGGGCAGCTCGTGGCGCACCCGGGGCTCGGGGGCGGCCCCCGGGGCGCGGTGCCGCGCCGCGGGCGGCCAGTCGGGGATGAGCGCCACCAGCACGAACGGCAGGAACCACGGGATGTACAGGTAGAACCAGTGGGTGAGCGTGAGCTGCGTGCCGATCATCAGCACGCCCGACAGCGCGGTCATCGACAGCAGGTCGATGCGCCGCGGCCACCGCAGCAGCGCGATGGCCAGCAGCGCGAAGAGCGCGGTGAGGCCCAGCTGCACCGGACGCAGGCCGGGGTACTGGCCCCAGATCGAGAAGGGCGACTCGCGGTCGAGCTGGTAGCCGATGGTGCGCGACCAGAAGGCCGTGATGCCGTCGGTGCCGTCGAGCAGCAGCACCCACCCGGTGAGCACCCCGGCCAGGCCGAGCCCCGCCAGGAACCGCAGCGCGCCGCGCCGGCCCCCGCCGCGCGGGTACGGATGGCGCCACCACAGCGGCAGCAGGATGGCCGGGCCGAACTTGGCGGCCACCGCCAGGCCCGCCATGAGCCCGCGGGTGACCGGCTTGGCGGCGAACACCAGGCCCCAGATGAGCATGGCGGGCACCAGCGCGTCGTTGCTGTTGCTGGCCAGGCTGTAGCCGGTGAACGGGAAGGCGGCCCAGGCGAGCGCCAGGGCCGCGCCCAGCCGGATGCCGCCGAGCCGCCAGCCCAGCATGAGCAGGCCGGCGACGCACAGCAGGTCGAACGTGGTGGCCGCGCCGTGCGCGGCGGGCAGGGCATCCCACCGGCCCTGCCAGGGCTGGGCGAGCTCGAACGGGACGTAGGTGATGTAGGTGAGCGGCCCGTAGGTGTCGCACTGGCCGCAGTCGCTGGGGAACGTTCCGTACGGCGTGAGCCCGTTGGCGATCCGGTCGGCGCCGATGACCCCGGCGTAGCCCACGTCGATGACGTTGGAGTTGAAGGCGTTCAGGCCGTACCGCAGCGCCAGGGCCAGCGTGAGCGCGGTGCCGAGCACCCAGGTGGGCGCCCAGCCGGTGAAGGCGGGCCGCCGCGGCGCGGGCCTCGGAGCGGACGGCTCGGGGCCGTCCGGCTCGCGCCGCCGGTTCCGCGTGAACCCCACCCATGCGAGCCGTGCCGTCAGGTACGCCATGGGCGGGTAGGCCAGGGGCACCGAGGTGAAGATCTCGCCCCTGTTGAACCAGATGAGCGAGATGCTGAACGACAGCAGCACCAGCAGGTCCAGCGTGCGCCAGCTCACGAGGCGCCGGATGGAGATGAGCGGCACCAGGAACAGGGTGCACAGGATGAGCCAGATGGCCGGCTTGTTGATGGCGCGCCCGAACGAGCCCTCGTAGCCGCGGGCCATCATCCAGGCGACCTGCGGGCCGGTGCGGACCTCGTGGATCTCGCCGGTGGCGTCGGTGATGAACACCTGCGCCTCGGTCACCTCGCTGCCGTCCGCGTTCTTGCGGACGTACCAGACGGTGTGCTCGTCCTTCTCCTGGTCGTAGGAGGGCGTGGTGCGCGTGACCGGGTGGTCGGCGATCCAGTCGTTGACCTCCCCGGATCCGGCGGCGATCTCCAGGACCTCCTCGTCCGTGAGCGACCGCGCGTTCTCGAGCGGGTTCGCGGCTCGGTCGGCCTCGCGCTGGAGCCGCTGCGCGTCGGTGGCGAACGCGTCCACCAGCTCGCGGACGTCGTCCGCGGCCTGCCCGGGCGTGGTCGCCTGGGCGCCACCGTCCGGCTGGGCGCCCGCCACGGCGCACGCCGCGATCAGCAGGACCGCGAGCGCCGCGAGGATGCGCTGGGTTACCGGAAAGCCCAGCGCCGGTTGAGGAGGAAGGCGACCGGCGTCACCAGCAGGATCGCGATTGCCTGTGCCGGCAGCTCCGGAATGCCCGCAACCACCAGCCCGTGCAGGAGGGCCAGGTTCATGCCCAGCGCGACGAGGCTGACGGCCAGGTAGCGCGCGCCCTGCTCCAGGGCCTTCCCGCCCGAGCCCTTGAAGGTCCAGCTGCGGTTGAGGGCGAAGTTGTTGAGCCAGGCGACGCAGAACGCGCCGACGGCCGACTCGATGTAGTGCAGCCCCACGCCGTTCAGCAGCGCGACGTAGACCAGAAGGTTGACGACGTAGCCCGATGCGCCGACGACACAGAACCGCACCAACTCCGCCCAGTCCGACGCGCTGGCACGATGAACGCGAGGAACGCGGAGGACGCCCCGCCACTTCAGGGGACGTCTGTCGGCGGTCCGAGGCACTTGGCCGGTGGCCATGACCGTGCAAAGTTACCAGCCGTCCCGCTCCACCGGATCCGGCGGGGTCGCCCCGCACGGGCGGCACGGGCGGCAGTCCGCCCCGACGACCGACGTGAGCCGAACATGGAGCCTGTGAAGGGAGCGACCACGGCCGACCGCCTGGCCCCGCGCGACCCCGCGCGTTACGACCGCCGATTCGCCGCCCGCGCGGCCGGCATCAAGTCGTCCGCGATGCGGGATCTCATGTCGCTCACCGAACGCCCGGAGATCATCACGCTCGCGGGCGGGCTGCCCGACACCGAGTCCTTCCCGGCGGAGGTCTTCGACGAGGTCTGGCGGGCGATCGGCCGCGACCACCGGGCGACCGCGCTGCAGTACGGGCCCACCGAGGGCCTGCTGGAGCTGCGGGAGCGCATCTGCGGGATCATGGCCGAGGGCGGCGCCGAGGCGCACCCGGACGGGATCATCGTGACGGCGGGCGGCCAGCAGGCGATCGACCTGTCGGTGCGCACGTTCGTGGACCCCGGCGACGTGGTGCTGGCCGAGGGCCCGACGTACCCGGGGGCCGTCCCCAGCTTCTCCACCTACGAGGCCCGCGTCGTGCACGTCCCGCTGGACGACGACGGCATGCGCGTCGACCTCCTGGAGGAGCGCATCGAGGAGCTCGCGGGCCAGGGCATCCGGCCGAAGCTGATCTACACGATCCCGAACTTCCACAACCCCGGCGGGGTGACGATGTCGCTGGAGCGCCGCCGCCGCCTGGTGCAGATCGCCCACGAGCGGGAGATCCTGGTGGTGGAGGACAACCCGTACGGGCAGATCCGCTTCGAGGGCGAGCCGCTGCCGTCGCTGTGGGAGCTGGACGGCGGGGCGGGCTGGGTGATCCACCTCTCCACGTTCTCGAAGATCCTGGCTCCCGGCCTGCGGGTGGGCTGGGTGGCCGCCCCCGCGCCGGTGCTGCGCAAGATGAACCTGGGCAAGCAGGCCGCCGACCTGGGCACCGGCACGCTGAACCAGCGCTTCGTGGTGGAGTACCTGAAGCGGTTCGACTGGCGCGAGCACGTGGCCCGGCTGAACGGCATCTACCGCAGCCGGCGCGACGCCATGCTGCGGGCCCTGGAGGAGGAGTTCCCGGCGGACGCCACGTGGACCCGGCCGCAGGGCGGCCTGTTCGTGTGGGCCAACCTGCCCAGCTACATCGACACCACGGAGCTGCTGGCCCGGGCGATCGAACGCCATCAGGTGGCGTTCGTGCCGGGACGCGGGGCGTTCCTGGACGGCCGCGGAGGCCACAGCATGCGCATGAACTACTCGTTCGCCAGCGAGGCGGTCATCTCGGAGGGTGTCGAGCGGATCGGCGCGGCGATCGACGAGATGATCGAGCTGCAGCGCGTGCTGGGGGGTGGCGCGTGAGCCGGCGGGTGGCGGTGCTCAAGGGCGGCCGCTCGCTGGAGCGCGAGGTGAGCCTGCGCTCCGGGGGGAACGTGGAGGCCGCGCTGCGCCGGCTGGGGCACGAGGTGCTCCCCATGGACGCGGACCAGCACCTGGTGCGCAACCTGCGCGAGCAGCGCCCCGACGTGGCCTTCATCGCCCTGCACGGCAAGGGCGGCGAGGACGGCACGGTGCAGGAGCTGCTGGAGATCCTGGGGATCCCGTACACCGGCTCCGGCGTGCTCTCGTGCCAGCGGTCGATGGACAAGGTGGTCGCGAAGGCCATCTTCACCGCCGAGGGCATCCCGACGCCGAAGTGGTACGCGTTCTCCGAGGACGCCTTCCGTGAGATGGGCGCCGCCGACACGCTGCCCGAGATCCGGGAGCGGCTGGGCCTGCCGCTGGTGGTGAAGCCCGCCAAGCAGGGGTCCGCCCTGGGGATCAGCGTCGCCCACGAGCCGGGCGAGATCCCGCGGGCCCTCATGACGGCCCTCAGCTACGACGACCGCGTGCTGCTGGAGGCCTTCGTGCCCGGCCGGGAGATCGCCGTGTCGGTGATCGGCACGGACGCCCCGCAGGCGCTGCCGGCCGTGGAGGCCGTCCCCACGGGCGACTTCTACGACTTCGAGTCCCGGTACACGCCGGGCGCGACCGAGCTCATCGCCCCCGCCCCGATCGACCCGGACACCGCCGCCGAGGCCAGCCGTCTCGCGCTGGCCTGCTACGAGGCGCTGGGGTGCCGCGGCTTCGGCCGCGTGGACCTCATGCTGGACGCCGAGGGGCGGCTGTGGGTGCTGGAGCTGAACGCCATCCCCGGCATGACCGACACCAGCCTGCTGCCGGCGGCCGTGGAGGCCGCGGGCATGGGCTTCGACGAGATGGTGGGGCGGGTCCTCGACCTGGCGGACCTGGGCGGGTAGTCAGCCCGCCGCCGCGTCGAGCGCCCGCAGGCGCGCGTCGATGGCCCCGGTGGCGCGGTCCTCCTGCAGGGCCAGCAGGCCGTCCAGCACGCGGTTCACCGGCACCGGGATGCCCAGGGCCGCGCCGCGCCGCGCCACGAACCCGCAGATGGCGTCCCGTTCCACCGCCTTGCCGGCCGCGATGTCCTGGGCCGTGGAGGGCCGGTAGTCGCGCAGCTGCGGGTTGAAGGCCGCCATGCGGTCGGCGTCCGCGCCGGTGAGCGGGATGCCGCTGGCGTTGGCGACCGCCACCAGCTCCCCCATCGCCTCCCGTACCAGCGCGTGCGACTCGGGGTTGGCGATGGACTCCCCGCTGGTGCAGCCGGTGACCGCACACAGGGCGTTGAACCCGACGTTCCACAGCAGCTTGTCCCACTGGTCGCGCACGATGTGCTCACTCAGCGTCACGTTCCACGCGCCGTCGACCATGGCGAACACCCGGCGGGCCAGGTCGCCCGCCCCGCCGCGGGGATCCCCGAGGCTCACCCGGCCCTCGGCCTGGTGGTCCACGACGCCGGGGGTGTTGACGCGCAGCCCCACGAAGCACTGGCCGCCCAGGACGTCGTCGCGGCCCAGGGCGCCGTTGAGCCGGTCGACGTTCTCCACGCCGTTCTGCAGGGACAGGACCGCCGTGGACGGTCCCAGGGCCGGGGCGAGATCACGGGCCGCCTGTAGGGTCTGATGCGACTTCACGGTCACCACCGCGAGGTCCGGCGGGGGGCCCTCCGGGCGCGCCACCGCCCGCACCGGGACCTCCCACACCTCGCCGCCGGCCTCACGCACGCGCACATGACCCTGATCCCGCAGCGCACGCAGATGC
>LNFL01000167.1 GCA_001464275.1 Actinobacteria bacterium Ga0077560
CGTCACCTCGTGGCCCGCGCGCGCCAGCAGGGCCCCGTAGTAGGAGCCCACCCCGCCCGCGCCCATCATCACGATTGATGCCAGCCGAACCACCCCCCGGACCCACGCTCGTCACCGCGGTCGACGGCCCCGCACTGGTGCTGCGCATCAGCAACACCTCGCGCGCCAATGCCGTCGACGACGGAATCCTGGACGCCATCACCGCCGCGGTGCAAGCGCCCCCGCCGGGTGTGCGCGCGGTGCTGCTGGGCGGCGACGGCGACCGGCACTTCTCGGCGGGCCTCGACCTGGGCGACGTGGAGGGTGCGGCGCTGGCCGACCGGCTGCGGTCCGGTGAGCGGCGGCTGGGCGTTGCGACAGCGGCCATCGCGGCCTGCCCGGTGCCGGTGATCGCGGTCATCGGGGGCGCGGCCTTCGGCGGCGCGCTGGAGCTGGCGATCGCCTGCGACTGGCGCATCGCCGCCGACACCGCGAAGCTCGGCATGCCGGCGGCCCGCCTCGGGGTGGTCTACGCCCCCGAGGGCATGCGGCGGTTCGTGGCCTGCCTCGGCCCCGCGCGGGCCCGCGAGCTGTTCCTCACCGGACGTCCGGCGGACGCCGCCCGGGCGCTGGAGATCGGCCTGGTGGACCGCGTCGTGCCCGCAGCGGAGCTGTGGGACGCCGCACGCCAGGCGGCGGCCGACATCGCGCTGGCCGGTCCCACGGCGGTGGCCGGGACGCGCGCCGCCATCGACGCGCTGTGCGGTCCGCTGGACGACGCGGCGCGGGCGGTGGTGGACGGCTGGCGCGAGCGCGCCTACGCATCCCCGGAGTTCACCGAGGGCCTCGCCGCGTTCCGCGAGCGGCGTGCCCCCGACTGGTCCTGAGCGTCCACGCCCTCCGGCGGTCCCTGGGGACCGCCGGAGGGGTGAGCGGCATTCGGACTAGGCGCTGACCTTCGCCGCGGCGGCGTCGATGTCGGCCGCCAGCTTCTGGGCGGTCGCGTCGTAGCCGGACGGGTCGGCCCAGGTGCTGCGCGGGTCGAGGAGGGAGTCCTCCACGCCCTCGATGTGCACCGGGACGTGGAACCCGAAGATCGGGTCCACGCGCATCTCGGCGTGGTCCAGCTCGCCGGAGAGCGCGGCGCGCACGATCGCGCGGGTGGCGGCGATCGGCATGCGGTGGCCGACGCCGTACGGGCCGCCGGTCCAGCCGGTGTTCACCAGGAACGCCGACACGAAGTGCTTCTCCAGCAGCTCCTTGAGCAGCTCGCCGTAGACCTTCGGCGGCTGCGGCAGGAAGGCCGCGCCGAAGCAGGCGCTGAACGTCGCCTGCGGCTCCTTCACGCCCACCTCGGTGCCGGCCACCTTGGCCGTGTACCCGGCGAGGAACATCTTCATGGCCTCCTCGGGGGTGAGGCGGGCCACGGGCGGCAGCACGCCGAACGCGTCGGCGGTGAGCATGATCATCGCCGACGGGTGCCCGGCGCGCTTCTCCGGGACGGCGTTCGGGATGGAGGTGAGCGGGTACGCCCCGCGGGTGTTCTCGGTGAGCGACGAGTCGTCCAGGTCGAGCACGCGGGTCTGCTCGTCCATGACCACGTTCTCGAGCACCGTGCCGAACATGCCGGTGGTGGCGTAGATCTCCGGCTCCGCCTTCTCGGACAGGCCGATGACCTTGGCGTAGCAGCCGCCCTCGAGGTTGAAGACCCCGTCCTCCGCCCAGCCGTGCTCGTCGTCGCCGATGAGCGGGCGCTCGGTGTCGGTGGACAGCGTGGTCTTGCCGGTGCCGGACAGGCCGAAGAAGATCGCGACCCGGCCGTCCTTGCCGACGTTCGCCGAGCAGTGCATCGACATGATGCCGTTGCTCGGGAGACGGTCGTTCATGAGCGAGAACGCGGACTTCTTGATCTCACCGGCGTACTGGGTGCCGCCGATGAGGACCACGAAGTTCGTGTTGCGCGTGCCGCTCGCGGCCGGGTCGGCCTCGAAGCTGGGCGCGTGCAGGATGATCGCGTCCGGGACCACCGTGGAGCGGGCCTCGGCGCCGATGTCGATGAACATCGTCTGCGCGAAGAGGGTGTGCCAGGCGCTCTCCGAGATCACCCGGACGTTGATGCCGTGCACGGGGTGGGCGCCGACGCGGGCGTCCAGGACGTACAGGTTGGGGGCGGCGGACAGGTGCGCCCGCAGGCCCGAACCGAGCAGCTCGCTGTGCTCGAGGGAGATCTCCTGGTTGACGTCTCCCCACCACACGCGACCCTCGCTGCTGGGCTCGCGGACCACGAACTTGTCCTTCGGGGCACGTCCGGTGTGACGGCCGGTGGACACGACGAGCGGTCCGCCCTTTGCGAGACGGCCATCGCCGGCGCGCAGCGCGTGCTCGTACAGCGCCTCCGTTGACAGGTTCCAGTGCACGGTGCCGCTGGGACGCAGACCGTGCGCGTCGAGACCGGTCGCCGAACGTTCACCCACGTCGATCGCCATGTGCCCTCCGAGTTCATTGCCGAGACCCAGGAGTCTGACCGACCCCCGGAAGCCACCGCAACCCGGCAAATCCCGTAACCGTCACTGCGGCCAGGGCCCCCCATCCCGATCCGGACAGGTGCAACGCCATCCCGATGGCGACCGACACCCCCCACGCGGCCAGCCCGTACCGCACCCAGCCCCCCGGCGGTGCGCTGAGACGCGACCACGCCCACCAGCACAGCACGGCCAGGCCGGGGGCCAGGACGGCCATCGCCACCAGGTACGCGGGCATGCGGTCGCTGAAGCCCGAACCCGCGAGCACCAAGCCGATCCCGAGGACCACGAGCATCCCCCGGCGGTGCCCGATGGGCACCGCGCCCTGCAGCGCGAGCGACCCGCTGAACAGGTTCGACATGACGGAACCGAAGAACCCGACGGCGATGAACAGATAGGCGGCGGTGCTGCTGCCCAGGGCCTGCATCACGTCCGCGAGATCCCACGTGCCGGTGGCCGCCTGCAAGGTGGCGCCAGCAAGTGCGAATGCGATCAAAGGGGCCGACAGTCCGGCCAGGCCGCACCACAGCACCTGCCGGCGGCGTTCCAGGTCGATGGTGAAGTCGGGTGTGCGCAGGGCGAACGCGGCGCCGTACCCCACCATCAGCGATGCGGCCTCGATGGGCGAGATGGGGTCGGTGGCCGTGCGCGCCGAGGTGAGCGTCAGCCCGTGGGCGTCGGAGGCGAGGTGCATGCCCCACCCGGCGAGGATGACGGTGGCGACCCCCGCGGCCAGCGCCGCCCACGACAGCGAGCCGATGCCGCGCCACGTCATCGCGAGCGCCAGGAGCGCGAACAGCACCATGCCCGCGATGTCCGGGATGCCGATGAGCCGGGCGGTCGCGGTGCCGGCGACGCCCACGTTCACGCCGAACCAGCCGAGCATCATCACGAGCATCGCCAGGGAGGCCACGCGGCGGGATCCCTCCGCGCCCAGGGGGCCGGCCACCACGCCGGCCAGCGGCAGGCCCAGCCGCTGGCCCAGCATGCCCTGGCCCACCGCCAGGCAGGTGAGGGCGATGACCCCGGCCACCATCGCCGCCACGAGGACCCACCCCTCGACGCCCTCGGCGACCCCGCCGCCGGCCATGAGCGCGGCGGGGCTGGTGCCGATGCCCACCCAGGGACCCACGCGCCGCAGCCAGCCGTGCCCGGGGATCACGCTCACCGCGCCAGCGTAGCTGTGCCAGGATCCCCCGCGGAATGCGCCGCGCCGAGCTCGAAGCCCTCAGGATCCAGCTCCCCGTCCTGCCCACGCTGGTGCTGGGTGGCCTGCCGGGCGATCCCGACTGGGCCGCCCGCCTGGTGTCGATCGGCGTGGACGTGATCGCCAGCGGCGCGCTGGAGGACACCCCGGAGACCTGGCTGGCCGCCGCGGCCGCCGCCCCCCACCGGGTGGTGAAGGCCGCCTGCGGTGACGCGGTCGCCCTCGCCGAGGCGGGGGCGCAGCTGCTGGAGGCCGCGGGCCCGGTGCCCGCCGGCACCTACGCGCTGGGCCCCGCCGACGCCGTGGTCGCGATCGTGGACGGCACCTCGGCAGAGGTGGAGGACCCCAACGTCATCGCCCGGCTGGTGGTGGAGGCCGTCCAGGACACGCCGCCGTCCCAGCTGTGGGTGGTCGCGACCCCCGGCCTGCACGCCCTCCCGGGGGACGTGGTGGAGGCCAAGCTGCGGGTGCTGTGCGAGGCGGCCTACCAGGCCCGCCTGGCCATCGCGAAGATCCAGTTCGAGATCGACTGACGCCCTCGGGGCGTCTGCGGAAGGTCGTCACCCCGGAGGGACGCCGGCAGCGGTTCGTCCCGTGGCTCCATCGACCGTTCAGTCGTCGGTGAGGTTCGCCGCGTAGCCGTTGTAGTACGACGAGCTCTTCTTGGGGTCGAGCGCGCAGGTGAGGGTCTTCTGCGGGAGCTGGGTCGCCAGGTGGGGCGGGTAGAAGCCCATGGGCGGCAGTCCCCCGCTCGACGCCCCGGTGATGGCGGTGAACAGCGGGTCCCGGAGGGTGTCCGGCAGGGCCGGCGCCGCGACGTACATGCCGGGCCGTCCGACGGTGCGCGCGATGGCCCGTGCGGCGCCGTCCGTGGTCCCGTCCTCCCAGCGCTGGATCGTCCCCGGCTTGGCCCGGTCGTAGAAGCCCACGGCCCCCTCCGAGTTCAGGCAGCCGATCCCGCCGTTGGGGTATCGCTTCATCGCGTGGAACGGGTTGAGACGGTAGGTGGTGTAGACCGTTCCCAGCGTCGACACCCACGCCTCTCGGCCGATCCCCAGGGTGAACTGCTCGGACGTGGCCGCCGCGGTCTGATCGGTCCAGGTCCAGTTCCCGTTCCCGATCTGCGCGCTGGCCGCCATGAGCCGCCCGCGATCGGACACGATGGCCGCCTCTATGCCACCCAGCATGTCCAGGTAGTCGACCATGTGGTTCGCGACCTCGGTCTGCAGTTCGTCCGAGCTGTTCACCACCAGGTCGCCCGGGTCGCGTCCGGGGTTGCTGTGCGAGAGGTCGGCGGCCACCGTCATGACCTCACCCACGAACCCGAGGGCCTTCGAGGTGGGGCCGGAGGTGACCTTGCCCAGTGCGAGCGCCGCGCCGCCGAAGGCGCGCAGCATGTTGAAGTGGGACCTGACGGGTGGCGGCGTCACCGCCTGCTGCACGGCGCGCGTGGTGCCCTGGATGTCGGAGTACCGCTTCAGGTCATCGGCCGCGCCGAAGGTGCCCCGGACGGCGTCCAACGTCGCCCTGACCTCGTCGACCGCCTCGAACTCGTCCATCAGCTGTCCCTGGGCGAGGCTGAACTCGCTCTGCGTGAAGCCCTGATCGGCGGGGTAGGTGAGGGCGGCGAGGTCGACGCGCCGGTCGCTCGGCACGAACCCGGCGTCCACGTACGCGGCGCGCGGGTCATCCCCCAGGCCCAGCCTGGCGCCGATCCACGCGAGGGCCGCCAGCCCGCCCGGCGTGTCCGTGGAGGGCCAGGCGGTCGCGGGCCGGTAGACCACGGTCTCGAAGCTCTCGAACGGGTTTGCGGGGTCTGCGCTGCTGGTGTCCGGGCCGCGGACGCCCACGGCCGGCTGCATCAGCCCATCCGCGCGCCGCGAGAGGTGACCGGAGATCTGCACCGGTGGGGCGACGCCGCCGAGGCCGATCCGCTGTGAGGAGTGCCGGTCGATGACGCTGCTCACCTCGACGACCTGCGCGGCGGGCGACTCACCGTCGAGGTACGGCGGTGTGTACACGAGCCCGTACCGGTCGTCCCCCTGCAGCGGGTTGATGGCGTCGGGCGTGCCGCCGGCCGTCTCGATCACCCCGGTGCCGAGGGTGTAGCCCTGCGCCCGCCCGAGGCTGGCGATGAAGACGAGGTTGGAACGCAGGTCGGGCGCCTGCAGCGTCCAGGCGAACTTCGCGGTGTCGACGCCCTTCGGCGTGACGGTGACCACCGTGGTGTTGCTCACCAGGCTCAGGTCCGCGGGGTCGAGCTGGAGCACCTGGAAGCCGGCGATGGCCGTCGGGGGAAGCGTCGCGGTGTACTGCGTGCCGTCCACGACGATCGTGTTCGCGGGCGATGCCGTGTCGCCGGAGAAGAGGGTGAACGGACGGTAGTCGCCGAACGCGAACGTCAGGTCGCCGCCCGTGCCCGAGACGAGGTATCCCGAGAGGCCGGACGTCTGTGACTCCCACCGCGCCTCGTTCGGGATCGTCACCGCGGAGAGGCCGCCGACCGCCGTGACCAGCTTCGCGCCGTCCGGCGTGTACTGGAGGCTCGGGTTGACCGCCGCGACGATCAGCCGGTCGTTTCCGGCCTGGGGCAGCATGGCCGTGTACTTGGCGGCGGCGGAGCCGGCCGGCAGGGTCTCCTCGAACAGCACCTCGCCGGTGGTGCGGTCGTACCCCACGTAGTGCAGCGCCGGAGCCGTGACCGACGGGTCCGGCAGGTGCCGCTCGCCGTCGACCGTGATGGCCAGCGCGTCGGAGTCGACGGCCACGGGGATGAGCCCGGGGTCGCGGGCGGTGACCGTCGTCGTCGCCGCCGAGGAGGTGAGTCCACCGGCGCTGACCTGCAGGGCGACGGTGTAGCTGCCGGGCACATCCGGGGTGAGCGAGGGCGTCGCCGTGGCGGGATCCGCGAGGGCGGCGGTGCTCCCCGCCGGGGCGTCGGTGATCCGCCAGTCGTACGCGAGGTCGTCGGCGGCCTGCCGCGCGGCGGTGCCCGACGGCGCGCGCAGGGAGCGCCGGCCGTCGAGCGGCACCGTGCCACCCGGACGGACGAGATGGTCGCGGCCGGGCGCCGGGAGCGGCGCGGATCCGGTGATCCGGAATCGCAGACGGGACACTTGGCGCCGCGCGCCGTTCAGGGCGGTGACCGTGAGGATGTTGACGCCGTGGCGCAGGCCGTCCGAGGCGTTCAGCTGGGTCCGGATGCGACCCGCCCGCCAGCGCTCGTCCCACCCGGTCTCCGGGACGATCCGTCCGTTCAGCCGGATCTCCACGCTCGTGCGGTGGTCGGGAACGCGGACGACGGCACGAACCGCTCCGGGCGCGAGGCGGGCGTTCCGGGTCGGCGCGACCACCGTCACGAGGCCGCTGGCATTGCGGGCGAGGTCGACTCCGACGGCATCGCCGTCCACCGACCGGCCGCGCCGCGAAAGGATCGTCACCGTGTTGCGTCCGGTCCGCAGGCCCTGGCCCGCCGGGAACGTGAGCCGGAGGCGTCCGGGGCCCATCCGCCGGATGCGCGGGGTCGCCGGACGGCCGTTCAGCTCGATGCCGACGATCCTCGTGCCGCCGAGGTGCCGCAGGACGACGGTCACCGGACGTTCGCGGTCGAGCGCGGCGCCGTGGGGCGGGGAGACGATGCGCACGAGTCCCGGGGCCGTCGCGGGCACCGCCGGAGCCGTGGCCATCAGCGCCACCGCCATCCCGAGGGTTCCGCCACCAGCCAGCCGCCAGCGTCGAACCATCCCAGCCTCCGCTCGTATCCCGTCGCGCGCGGCGCCCGCGCCCCGTCGCGCCCTGATCGGCGGGTCCCGGCTGGCACTTGACCGTGCGGGCGACCGCCAGGTGGGGGCGCCTAGGCCGCGGTCGCGAACCGCGCCCGAGTGGGCTCGTCGAGGAACACGAACCGGATCTCCTCGAGCCGGTCGATGAACGCCCGGGCGGCGGCCACGGCGATCGGGGCGGCGCGCTCCACCGGGAAGCCGTAGATGCCCGTGGAGATGGCCGGGAACGCGATGGTTCGGCAGCCCAGCTCCACCGCCACCTCCAGGGCGCGGCGATGGGCGGAGGCCAGCAGGGCCTCCTCGTCGTTCGATCCGCCGCGCCAGACGGGGCCCACGGCGTGGATGACGTGTCGGGCCGGCAGGTCGCCGGCGCCCGTGGCCACCGCGTCGCCGGTGGGGCAGCCGCCGAACCGCGCGGCCTCGTCGAAGATCGACGGGCCGCCGGCGCGAAGGATGGCCCCGCACACGCCCCCGCCGGGGGCCAGGCGGTCGTTCGCCGCGTTCACGATCGCGTCCACCGCCTGCGCGGTGAGGTCGCCCACCACGAAGGTGAGCGCGCCCGGCATCAGCCCAGCTGCTCCGAGGCCAGCATGCCCCGCAGATGGCGCAGGCCCAGGTCGGTGCGGGCCAGCGGGTGCACCTCCAGGTGGGCCACGTCCTGCAGCCCGGCGAACAGCTCCAGCAGTCGCTCCGGGGTGTCCACGTCGGCGATCACGAAGCCCCCGCGGCAGTCGGCGAACATGCCGTGGCCCATCACCCGGTTCGAGCTCGCGCAGCGCTCCATCACCGCGATGACGGTGTGCTGGATGGAGTCGAACACCCGCCAGGTCACGTGGAACCGCATGGGGCGGACCTCGTGATCCCCGCCCAGCCGGGCGGGCTGGACCTCGGGAAGCGGGTTGGAGCTCACCGCACGGCCTCCGGTTCGTACGCCAGGTTGGGGCTGAGCCACCGCTCCACCTCGTCCAGCGGCATGCCGGTGCGCTCCGCGTAGTCGGCCACCTGGTCGGCGCCCAGCGGGCCCACGGCGAAGTACCGGGCCTCCGGGTGTGACAGGTAGATGCCGCTCACCGACGCGGCAGGGAGCATCGCCAGGTGCTCGGTGAGCGACATGCCGATGCCCGGCGCGTCGAGCAGCTGGAACAGGGTGCGCTTGGGCGTGTGGTCCGGGCAGGCGGGGTAGCCGAATGCGGGCCGGATGCCCCGGTACCGCTCCTCCACCAGGTCCTCGGCGCTCAGGCGCTCGGTCTCGTAGCCCCAGTCGTGGCGGGCGCGCTCGTGCAGCATCTCCGCGAACGCCTCGGCGAGGCGGTCGGCGAGGGCCTTCACCATGATCGCCGAGTAGTCGTCGTGGGCGCCCTCGAACTCCTTGGCGATCTCCTCGGCGCCGATGCCGGCGGTCACCGCGAAGCCGCCGATCCAGTCCGGGAGGCCGGAGCCCAGCGGGGCCACGAAGTCGGCCAGCGAGTACTGGGGCTTGTTGTCGGCCTTCGCCCGCTGCTGGCGCAGCATCGGGAAGCGGGTGAGCTCCGCCGAACGCGCGTCGTCGGTGAACAGCACGATGTCGTCGCCGTCCGCCCCGGCGGGCCAGAAGCCGTAGACGCCGCGGGCGCGCAGCCGGCCCTCGGAGACCAGGCGGTCCAGCATCGCCGTGGCGTTGGCGTACAGCTCGCGCGCCGCCTCGCCGTAGTCCGGGTGCTGCAGGACGGCGGGGAACTTCCCGCGCAGCTCCCACGCGTGGAAGAAGAACGTCCAGTCGATGTAGGGCACCAGCTCGGCCAGCGGCACGTCGAGGTGCCGCACGCCGGTGAACGCCGGCCGCGGCGGCGCGGCGTCCGCCTGCCACTCGATGGCCGGCCGACGGTCGCGGGCCTCACCGAGGGTGAGCATGGGGCGCTCCGAGCGGCCCTCGTGGATGCCGCGCAGCCGCTCCTGGTCCTCCAGCACCTCGGCGTGCAGCACCTCGCGGCGCTCGGCGTCCAGCAGGGTGGAGACCACCCCGACGGCGCGGGAGGCGTCCAGCACGTGCACCACCGGCCCGCCGTAGCGCGGCGCGATCTTCACCGCGGTGTGCTGCTTGGAGGTCGTCGCGCCGCCGATGAGCAGCGGCAGGTCCATGCCGCGGCGCTCCATCTCGGCCGCCACGCCCACCATCTCGTCCAGCGACGGGGTGATGAGACCCGACACGCCCACGATGTCCACGCCGTGCTCCACCGCGGCATCCAGGATCGTCTGCGTTGGGACCATCACGCCCAGGTCGATGACCTCGTAGCTGTTGCAGCCCAGCACCACGCCCACGATGTTCTTGCCGATGTCGTGGACGTCGCCCTTCACGGTGGCCAGCAGCACCTTGCCGGCCGCAGTGCCCTCGCCGGCGGCCTCCGCCGCGGCGCGCTCCTCGGCCATGAACGGCTCCAGGTGGGCCACGGCGCGCTTCATCACGCGGGCGCTCTTGACCACCTGCGGCAGGAACATCTTGCCGGCGCCGAACAGGTCGCCCACCGTGCTCATGCCGGCCATCAGCGGGCCCTCGATCACCTGCAGCGGCACGCCGTACTTGAGGCGCGCCTCCTCGGTGTCCTCCTCGATGAAGTCCACCAGGCCGTTCACCAGGGCGTGCTCCAGGCGCTGCTCGACGGTGGCCTCGCGCCAGGAGAGGTCCACCTCCTTCTTCTTGCCCTCGCCCTTCACCGTGTCGGCGAACGCGAGCAGCCGCTCGGTGGCGTCCGGCCGGCGGTCGAACAGCACGTCCTCCACCAGGTCGCGCAGGTCCGCCGGCAGCTGCTCGTACACGCCGAGCTGGCCGGCGTTCACGATGCCCATGTCCATGCCCGCGGCGATCGCGTGGTACAGGAACGCCGTGTGCATGGCCTCGCGCACCACGTCGTTGCCGCGGAACGAGAAGCTGAGGTTCGACACGCCGCCGCTGATGCGCACCCCGGGGCACGCCTCCTTGATGCGCCGCGTCGCCTCGATGAAGTCCATGGCGTACCGGGCGTGCTCCTCCAGCCCGGTGGCGACCGCGAACACGTTGGGGTCGAAGATGATGTCCTGCGGCGGCACCCCCGCCTGCTCGGTGAGCAGTTTGTAGGCGCGCGTGCAGATCTCGACCTTGCGGTCGGCGGTGTCGGCCTGGCCCGCCTCGTCGAACGCCATCACCACCATGGCGGCGCCGTAGGCCCGGGCCCGGCGGGCCTGGCGCAGGAACGCCTCCTCGCCCTCCTTCATGGAGATGGAGTTCACGACGGACTTGCCCTGGCAGCACTTCAGGCCGGCCTCGATGACCTCCCACTTGGAGGAGTCGATCATGATCGGCACGCGGGCGATCTCCGGCTCCGCGGCCACGAGGTTGAGGAACCGGGTCATCGCCGCGACCGAGTCGAGCATGCCCTCGTCCATGTTCACGTCGATGATGTTCGCGCCGCTGCGGACCTGCTCGACGGCCACCTCCAGCGCGGTGGTCTCGTCGCCGCCGAGGATGAGCTGCGCGAAGCGCCGCGACCCGGTCACGTTGGTGCGCTCGCCGATCATCGTGAAGACGCTGTCCGGGCGGATCGTGAAGGGCTCCAGGCCCGAGAGCCAGGTGGAGTCCAGGTCGGCCGCCGCGGGCCGCGGCCGCGGCCGCACGCCGTCCATCGCCCGCGCGATCGCGGCGATGTGGTTGGGCGTGGTGCCGCAGCAGCCGCCCAGGATGTTCACCAGGCCGTCGCCCGCCATGTCGCGCAGCACGCGCGCGGTGTCCTCGGGCAGCTCGTCGTACTCGCCGAAGGCGTTGGGAAGCCCGGCGTTGGGGTAGCAGCTCACCCAGCAGTCGCTGATGCGGGCCAGCGCCTCCACGTGGGGGCGCATGGCCTCCGCGCCCAGGGCGCAGTTCACGCCCACCGACCACGGCCGGCTGTGGGAGACGCTCACCCAGAACGCCTCGACGGTCTGGCCCGACAGGGTGCGTCCGGAGGCGTCGGTGATGGTGACCGAGATCATCACCGGCAGCCGGACGCCGGTCTCCTCGGCCACCTCATCGATGGCCAGCAGCGCCGCCTTGGCGTTCAGCGTGTCGAAGATCGTCTCGACCAGCAGCAGGTCCACGCCGCCCTCGATGAGCGCGCGCACCTGCTCGGCGTACGCCTCGCGCACCTCGTCGAAGCTCACGGCCCGGTACCCGGGGTCCTCGACCTTCGGCGACATCGACAGCGTGCGGTTCATGGGGCCGATGGCCCCGGCCACGAACCGCGGGCGGTCCGGCGTGCGGGCCGTCCAGGCGTCGGCCGCCTCGCGCGCCAGGCGCGCCCCGGCCAGGTTCATGTCGTACACCGCGGGCTGCATGCCGTAGTCGGCCTGCGCCACCGCGGTGGAGCTGAACGTGTTGGTCTCGATGATGTCCGCGCCGGCCTCGAGGAACCAGTCGTGGATCTCGCGGATCACATCGGGGCGGGTGAGCTGCAGGAGGTCGTTGTTGCCCCCCAGGGGGGACGGGTGGTCGGCGAAGCGCTCACCGCGGAAGTCCGCCTCTTCAAGGCCGAAGCCCTGGATCTGTGTGCCCATCGCGCCGTCGAGGATGACGACGCGCTCGCTGAGCGCGGCGTCCAGGGCGGTGCGGGCGTCGGGTCGGGTCGTGGCCATGACCGCAGGCTATCGCCCGAGCGGCCGTCCGGCCGCACGGCGTCCGGTCAGCCGCGCACCGGAACCGCGATCACGGTGATCCGCCAGCCGCCGCGTCCCGGCTCGAAGGCCGCGACGCGCATCACCCGCGTGCGCTCCCCGTCACGGCGCAGCGCGCGGACGTCGGCGCGCGGCAGCGTGATGGGCGCCGCCAGCACGACTCCCCCGGGGACGTTGAAGGTCGAGGCGATGGGTCCGGGACGGTCGGCGACCCCGCGGCGCCGGACGAACAGATCGGCGCGCACCCTGCCGGAGCACACGAGCCGGCGGCAGATCAGGCGCACCAGCACCTGCCCGTTGCCCGCGGCCCGCGTGACGCCGATGGGGCGCGGCATCACGCCGTTGCGCTCGCCGGGACGGGCGGACTCGATGCGCTCGCAGTCGCGGGGCAGCCCGTCGGCGGGGTCCACCGTGGCGCGGTCGTGGGCGGCGAGCGCCAGGGCGCTCTCCACCGAGACGTCGTCGATCCCCCGCGACCCGGGATCGGTGCCGCACGACAGGAGGTCCTCCTCGCCGTCGCGGGCGATCAGGGCGTCGGCGCCCTGACCGCCGCGCAGCCGGTCACGCCCGGGGCCGCCGTCGAGCCGGTCGGGACCGTCCTCGCCGTCGATGATGTCGTTGCCCGGCCCGGCCGCCACGTCGTCGGTGGAGGCGTTGCCCCTGCACCCCCGGAACACGTCGTTGCCGGGGCCAAGGTCGGCCACCACGCGCAGGGGCAGGTCGCAGGTCAGCGTGAGCCGGTCGTCCTCGTCGCCCAGGTCGATCCGTGCGGACCGCACGCCCTGCCCGGCGTCGCAGACGATCGTGGCGGGCTGCACCGAGGCGAGCGTGCATCCCGGGCCGGCCACGGCGAGCACGGCCAGGCTCTCCACCACGCGGAACCCGCAGGCATCCCCCGCGCACTCCAGCTGCACCGACACGCTGTTCGCCTCGCCGGCCGGGGCCGTCACGGCCAGCCCGCCGCCCGGCGCGCCGCTGTAGCTCACGGTGACCGCCCCGTTCGCCGCACCGGCCACCCCGAGCCCGCACACCGCGGCGGCGGCCACGGCGAGGGTGATGCGGCGGTGCTGGCGGATCACGGCGGCTCCATCGGATGAATTCGGCGGTTTCGGCGAAGTTGAAAGGTACACACCCGACGAGACCGGCGTCTTCTGGCAGTTTCCCGCACCGTGAGCGCCTATTGCGACACCGCCCCCGGACACCCGCTCCACGGTCCGTACCACGACCTGGAGTACGGGTTCCCGGCCCGTGACGACGCCGTCCTGCTGGAGCGCCTGGCGATGGAGATCATGCAGGCGGGGCTCTCGTGGGAGCTGGTGCTGCGCCGCCGCGAGGGGATGCGCGAGGCGTTCGGCGGGTTCGTGCCCGAGGTGGTCGCCGCGTACGGCGCGGCGGACGTGGAGCGGCTGGTCGCCGACCCGCGCATCATCCGCAACCGCCGCAAGGTGGAGGCCATCGTCCACGACGCGGCCGTGGTGATCGACCTCTCGGCCGCGCACGGCGGGTTCGCCGGGTGGCTCGACGCGATGCACCCGCTGGACCATCCCGGCTGGGTGCGGCTCTTCCGCCGGACCTTCCGCTTCACGGGCCCCGAGGTGACCGGCGAGTTCCTGATGTCCCTCGGCTACCTTCCCGGCGCCCACCGGGAGGACTGCCCCGCCCACGCCCGCATCGCGGCGCTGCGGCCCCCGTGGATGACCACCGGCGCGTGATCGCGCTCGTCGACATCGACGGCACGCTGCTGCACGGCCGTCCCGTCGCCCACGGCCTGGGCCTCATCGCCGCCCTCCGCGACGTCTACGGCGTCGATGTGGGGGAGGCGGACCTGCTGGCGGCGTCTCCCGGCGGGCGCACCGACCTGCAGATCGCGCTGCTGATGCTGGAAGCGGCCGGGGTGCCGGAGCCGGTCGCCATGGCCGGGCTCTCCGCCTGGACCGAGCGGGCGGTGGCGCGGTACCTGGAGGTGGCCGGCGACCACCCGGTGCCGGTGGCCGCGCCCGACGCCGCGCCGGCGATGGAGGCCCTGGCGGCCGCGGGGATTCCGGCGGCGCTGGTGACCGGCAACATCCGGGCGATCGCCCACCACAAGCTCGGGCTGGCCGGTCTGGGCGGCGTGTTCCACGACCGGGAGGGCGGCTACGGCTGTGACGCCGCCGACCGCGCCGAGGTCGTCCGCATCGCCCTGCGCCGCGCCGGGCTCGGCCCGGCCGAGGGGGTGGTCATCGGCGACACGCCGCGCGACGTGTCGGCCGCCCACGCGGCCGGATGCCGCGTGGTGGCGGTCACCACCGGCCACTTCGGGGCCGCGGAGCTCCAAGGTGCGGACGCGGTCGCGGCGAACCTGCTGGAAGCGGTACGCCACGCCATCGACCTGGAGCCCCGTTGACCGCCGCCGACACCGCCCTGCACGCCCCGGCCCTGGTGCCGCCGCCCGAGACACGGATCACCGAGGTCGTGTTCCCCCAGCAGCTCAACCACCACGGCACCCTCTTCGGCGGCGAGGCGCTGTCGATGATGGACCGTGCCGCCTTCGTCGCCGCAACGCGCCACTGCCGCAGCGAGGCCGTCACCATCGCGGTGGACCAGGTCGACTACGTGGCGCCGGTCCGCCACGGGGAGATCGTGGAGGTGCTGGCCCGGGTGGTCGGCACCGGGCGCACGTCGATGACCGTGCAGGTGAGCATGGTCTCCGAGGAGCTGCTGTCCGGCGAGCGACGCCTGTGCGGGAAGGGCCGGTTCGTGTTCGTGGCGCTGGACGACGCCGGGACGCCGATCCCGGTGCCCCAGCTGGCCTGAGCCTCAGTCCGCCCGGTGGCGGATGCGCTCGATGACCGGGCCGGCCAGGACCGCCGAGAGCAGGATGCCCATCGACAGGTAGCCGAGCCACTCGGTCTCGGTGATCAACGCGGCGAAGCCGGGGATCGCGCAGAGGATGGACGCCACGCTGAGCCGCGTGGCCTTCTCTGCGCGGTCCGACATGCGCTTGCGCGGAGCGGTCGTGGTCATGTGTCCTCCCATGCGCGGAACACCACGGCGGCATTGTGCCCGCCCAGGCCGTTGTTCGAGGACATCGCCGCGCGCAGCGGGACCTCGCGGGCGGTGTCGCGCACGTGGTCCACGCCCTCGCAGGCCGGGTCGACGGCGGTGAGGTTGATGGTGGGCGGGATGCGGCCCTCCAGCACGGCCATCGCCGTGAGCGCCCCCTCGATCGCGCCGGTGCCCCCCATGCAGTGGCCGTGCATCGACTTGGTGGCCGACACCGGCGTGCGGGCCGCCACGTCGTCGCCCAGGGCCAGGCGGATCGCCGTGACCTCGCCGGGATCGCCGGGGCGGCTGGCGCCGCCGTGGGCGTTCACGTAGCCGATCTCCGACGGCTCGATGCCGGCGTCGCGGATCGCCCAGCGCATGGCGCGGGCCTGCGAGCGCCCGGTGGGGTCGGGGTCGGTGATGTGGTGCGCGTCCGCGCTGGCCCCGTAGCCGGCGACCTCGCAGATGATGGTGGCGCCGCGCGCCCGGGCCCGCTCCTCGGTCTCCAGGATCAGCGCGGCCGAGCCCTCGCCGATGAGGAAGCCGTCGCGGTCGGCGTCGAACGGCCGTGCCGCGTGGGCGGGGTCGTCGTTGCGGTGCGACAGCACGCGCATGGCGTCGAAGCCCGCGAGCCAGAACGGCGTGATCATCGCGTCGGTGCCGCCGGCGATCATCACCTCGGCGTCGCCCCGGCGGATGACCGCGGTGGCGGTGCCGATGGCGTCCGACCCGGCGGCGCACGCGGTGACCGTGGCGAACACCGGTCCCCGGATCCCCATGTCCATGGCGATCTGCGCGGCCGGGACGTTGCCCATGCTGTGCGGGATCGCGAACGGGGAGATGCGGTCGGGGGACCGCTCGATCATGGTGCGGTGGTTCTCGTCCCGCACGAAGTTCCCGCCGGTGCCCGTGGCGAACACGCAGCCCACGTCCAGGCCCTCGCCCTCCACCGAGAAGCCGGCGTCCGCGCTCGCCAGCTGTGCGGCCGCGAGGGCGAGCAGCGTCGCGCGGTCCGCGCGGCGCGCCACGCGCTTGTCCACGAACTGCTCCGGGTCGAACCCGGCCGCCTCGCACGCCATGTGCACGTCGAAGCCGGTGGTGTCGAACAGGGTGATCGCCGCGCCGCCGGGACGGCCGGCGAGGGCGTTCGCCCACACCTCGGCCCGGCCCACGCCCAGCGCGCAGACCACGCCGATGCCCGTCACCACCACTCTGCGCCGGTCCGTGCTCACTCGGTCACCTCGGTCATCGCCAGCACGGCGTTGTGGCCGCCGAACCCGAATCCGCTGCACAGCGCCGCGCGCACGTGCTGCGAGCGGGTGGCGGTGACGTGGTCCACGCCCTCGCACAGCGGGTCCAGGTGCTCCAGGTTGATCGTGCCCGGCACGGTGCGCTCGCGGATGGCCAGCGCGGTGAGCGCCGCCTCCAGGGCGCCCGTCCCGCCGACGCAGTGGCCGTGCATGGACTTGGTGGCCGACACCGCCACCCGGGCGGCGCGCTCGGCGCCCAGCGCGCCGATGATGCCGCGCACCTCGGCGATGTCCCCCACGGAGGTGGAGGTGGCGTGGGCGTTCACGTGGTCGATCTGCCCGGGGTCGATGCCGCCGGTCTCCATGGCGCGCAGCATCGCGCGCGCCTGGTGGATGCCGTTCGGCTCCGGCTCGGTGATGTGGTGCGCGTCGGAGGTGGCGCCGTACCCGGCCAGCTCGCAGATGATGTTCGCGCCGCGGGCGATCGCCAGGTCCATGCGCTCCAGCACCAGCACGGCCCCGGCCTCGCCCAGCACGAAGCCGTCCCGGTCGCGGTCGAACGGGCGGCTGGCGCCCTCGGGGTCGTCGTTGCGGTGCGACATCGCCCGGGACGCGTCGAGCATGCCCAGCGCGAAGGGCGAGATGGCGGCCTCGGAGCCGCCGGCGAGCATGATCTCCGCCCCCCCGCGCCGGATCACGTCGGCGGCCTCGCCGATGGCGTGCAGGCTGCTCGCGCATGCGGTGAGCACGCAGGACAGCGGGCCGTGCAGGCCCAGCTGGATCGACACGTGGCCGGCGGCCATGTTGGCGATGATCGTGGGCACCGCGACGGGTGAGACGCGGCTGGGGCCGCGCTCCAGGAAGATCCGGTGCTGCTCCTCGTAGGTCTCGTTGCCGCCGTTGCCGGTGGAGATGACCGCGCCGATGTACTCGGCGTCCTCACCCACCACCACGCCGGCGTCGTCGAGGGCCAGGCGGGCCGCGGCCACCGCGAACTGGGACGAACGGTCCATTCGGCGCGCGGCCCGCTTGTCGATGAAGTCCAGCGGCTCGAAGCCCTTCACCTCGCAGGCGATCTTCGCCCCGTGCGCGGACGCGTCGAACCGGGTGATCGGGCCGGCGCCGGAGCGGCCCGCCTTCGCGGCCGCCCACGTCTCCTCCCGACCGATCCCCAACGGGCACACCAGGCCCAGGCCGGTCACCGCCACGCGTTGCTCAAGCGGTCGTCCGCTCACAGATTCAGTCCCCCGTCGACCATCATCACGGTACCGGTGACGAACGATGCCCGTTCCGAGCAGAGGAACACCACCGGCGCGGCGATGTCCTCCGGCTCCCCGAGGCGGGCGAGCGCCGTCCGGTCGCGCAGCTGCTGCTGCTGGGCCTCCGGCAGCACGTCGGTGAGACGTGTGCGGATGAAGCCCGGGGCCACGGCGTTCACGCGCACCCCGGACGGCCCGAGCTCATCGGCCAGGCTGCGCACCAGGCCGATGATGCCGGCCTTCGAGGCCGCGTAGTTCGCCTGCCCGGCGTTGCCGTGCACGCCCACCACGGAGGTGAGCGCCACGATGCTCCCGGCGCCGCGTTCGGCCATGCCGCCCGCGACCGCCTGGATGGTGGAGAAGGCGCCGTCCAGGTTCACGCCGATCGGCGCGCCCCAGTCCTCGGCGGTCATCCGCAGCGCGAGCCCGTCGCGAGTGGTGCCGGCGTTCACCACGAGGGCGTCCGCGGGACCGAGCTCGTCCTGGAGGGCGTCCATGGCGGCCCGGACGTCCGCGTGGTCGCGGGCCTCGGCGCGGTGCACCGCCGCACGGCGGCCCGTCGCGACGACGCGCGCGGCCGTGGCCTCACACGCCTCCCGATCGGCGGCGTACGTGAGCCCGACATCCCAGCCGGCCTCCGCGAGGGCGACGGCGCATGCGGCGCCGATGCCCCGGCTGGCGCCGGTCACGATCGCGGTCGGCAACCCCTCACCGGCTGGTGAGCGCGGCGATCCCCGGGAGGTCGTCGGGCGTACCGAGGTGCAGCGCCTGCACGTCGCTGCGGACGCGGCGGACCAGGCCCACCAGCACGCTGCGCGGACCGAACTCCACGAAGCGGTCGACGCCCATGTCCATGGCGGTCCGCACGGACTGGGTGAACCGCACCGGCCCGGTGAGCTGCTGGGTGAGGATGGTGCGCACCCGCTCGGTTCCGGCCTCGATGGCGGCGGTGGTTGCCGACAGGAACGGCATGTTCGGCGCGTTCACGCGGACGCCCACCAGGGCCTCGCGCAGCCGCTCGGCGGCGGGCGCCATGACCGATGAGTGGAAGGCGCCGTCGATGTCGAGCAGGCGGATCTTCACGCCGCGGGAGCGGGCGATCTCGGTGAGCCGCTCCATCCCGCGGTGCAGCCCGGAGGCGACGATCTGCCCGGGGCAGTTGTAGTTGGCGGGCCACACGTCGCCCGCCTCGGCGCACAGCGCCTCGGCCTCCTCGTCGCTGGCGCCCAGCAGGGCGGCCATCTGGCCCGGGATGCGCTCGGCCACCTCGGTGGTTGCGCTCACGCGCTCCTGCACCAGGCGCAGCGCCTCCGAGAAGTCCAGCGACCCGGCGGCCACCAGGGCGCCGTACTCGCCGAGCGAGTGGCCCATGGTGAGATCGCCGGTGATCCCGTGCTCGGCCGCGACGCGCCAGGCGGCCACGGAGTTGGTGAGCACCGCCGGCTGGCAGTGGTCGGTGCGCAGCAGCGTCTCGTGCGGGCCCTCGAAGCAGATCCGCGCGAGGTCGTATCCGAGGGTGTCGTTCGCCTCCTCGAAGGTCCTGCGCGCCACCGGGAACACCCGCGACAGCTCGGCGCCCATGCCGACCTGCTGCGACCCCTGGCCGGGGAACATGAGCGCGATCTTGCCGCGGTTGTGCTTGATATCTGCCACGTCAACTGCTGAGTCTACGCGGGATCGGCCGTTCCGCGCCATCCCCCGGGCCGGTCGGCTCACGGGACGAACGTCGTCACCGTCTGGGTCGTCGTCGAGTCGAAGACGCCCGCGAGGCTCATCACCACCAGCACGATGAGGATCGCGGCCACCACGCCGCCGGCGATCACGGCCCAGCGCAGCCATGGCGGCGTGGCATCGGGCCGTGCCGGGGCGGGCGGGCCGGGCGGCGGGGACGGGCTCCCCGCGGGGGGCGACGCCGGCGGCGGCGGGGGTGGCGGGTTCGACGGCGGCGGGGGCGGCGGCGGGGCCGACGCGGGCGGCGGGGGCGGGGTGGATCCGGCGGTTGCCGGGACCGCGAGTGGCGGCGGGGGCGCCTGCAGCGTCACGGTGGGCGCGAACGGCATGTTCCAGGCGGGCCCGTGCTGCAGGGCGCGCGTGAGCTCGTCGATGAGCGCCACCGAGGTCGGCTGCCGCTGCGCGGGGTCCTTCGCCAGCCCGCGGGCCATCACCTCGTCCACGCCGGGGCCCAGCTCGGGCCGGCGCTGCGTGGGGGGCACGTGGGGTTCGTGCAGGTGGGCGTAGAGCAGCGCGGTGCGGTCCGCCTGGTCGAAGATCGACCGGGCGGTGAGCGACTCGTAGGCCACCACGGCCAGCGCGTAGCGGTCGGCCGCGGCGGTCACGGCGGAGCCCTTGATCTGCTCCGGCGCGACGTATTCGAGCGTGCCCATCCACACGCCGCTGCTGGTGAGCTTGCTGCCCTCGATGGCCCGCGTGAGGCCGAAGTCGGACAGGTACGCGTGATCGCCGGGCCCCAGCAGGATGTTCGCGGGCTTGATGTCGCGGTGCACCAGGCCGGTGCCGTGGGCGTAGTCGAGGGCCTCGGCGACCTGGCGCAGGATCGCCATGGCGCGCTGGGCGGTGAGGCCCGTCCCACCGCGGATGACGTCGTCCAGGCTCGGGCCGTCGACGAACTTCATCGACAGGAACGCCAGGCCCTCGGCCTCCCCGGCCTCGTACACGGGGATGACGTGCGGGTGGTCCAGGTTCGCGGCGGCGATGCCCTCGCGCTTGAACCGCTCCAGGAACGAGGGATCCGCTGAGAGCTGGTGGGAGACGATCTTGAGGGCCACCTGCCGCTGGAGCGCCAGCTGGGTCGCCCGGTACACGACGGCCTGGCCGCCGCGCCCCAGCTCCGCTTCGATGCGGTACCCCTCGAGGACACGGCCGATCATCTCGCTCAATCCGGCTCCCCTCGGGCTTCGGCAGGACACTAACACTACGATTCGGGGCCCATGACGACCGCACCCCTCATCCCCATCGGGCAGTTCTTCGACAACCCGGAGCGGGCCGCCGCGCGCCTCTCGCCCGACGGCGGGACGATCTCCTACATCGCCCCCCGGGACGGAATCCTCAACGTGTGGGTGTCGCACCGGAACGGTGGCGGCGACCGGCCGGTCACCAACGACCGCGACCGCGGCGTGCGCAGCTACTTCTGGTCGCGTGACGGTCGCTGGATCGTCTACGTGCAGGACCAGGGCGGCAACGAGAACTACCGGATCCACGCCGTGGACCCCGACCGGCCCGACCGCGTGCGCGACCTCACGCCGTTCGACGGCGTCCGCGCCGGCATCGTGGCCGCCCCCCGGGCCACGCCCCGGCACATGCTGGTGTCGCTCAACCTGCGCGACCCCTCGGTGTTCGACGTGTACCGCCTCACGATCTCCACGGGGAAGCTGGAGATGGTGGGCCGCAACCCGGGCAATGTGATCGGCTGGACGGCCGACCGGGAGGGGCGCCTGCGCGCGGCCCGCACCCAGACCCCCGAGGGCGACTACGAGATCCTGGTGCGCGACGACGAGCGCGGCGAGTTCCGCGCCGTCGCGGCCTACTCGAACGAGGACAAGGGCTACGTCTTCGGGTTCACGCCCGACGGCGCGCGGCTGTGGGTGGGGTCGGCCCGGGACTCGGACATGCTGCGCCTGGTCGAGCTCGACCCGGCGACCGGCGCGGAGCGGGTCATCGACGGTGACGAGGAGGCCGACCTCTCCGGGCCGTGGGTGTCGGACCGCACCGGGGAGCTGCTGGCCACCTTCTACCTGCGCGACCGCACGCTGGTGAAGGCCTACGACGACGACTTCCGGGCCGACTGGGAGGCGCTGCGCGACCTCCACCACGGCGACCCGGGCGTGGGCGGCCAGGACGCCGAGGAGACCACCTGGATCGTGTCGTTCAACGACGACCGCGATCCCGGAGCCACGTTCCTGTTCGACCGGCGCACCCGTGAGTCGCGGTTCCTGTTCCGGCCGCGCCCGTGGCTGGACCCCGCGGCGCTCGCCCCCATGGAGCCGGTGCGCATCACCTCCCGGGACGGCCTGTCGCTGCCCTGCTACCTCACGCTGCCGGTGGGCGCGCGCGCCCACCAGCTGCCGATGGTGCTCTACGTGCACGGCGGCCCCTGGGCGCGCGACGCCTGGGGATACGACCCCATCGCGCAGTTCCTGGCCAACCGCGGGTACGCGGTGCTGCAGGTCAACTACCGGGGCTCCACCGGCTTCGGCAAGCGCTTCACGCACGCCGCCGAGCGTGAGTTCGCCGGGAAGATGCACGACGACCTCATCGACGGCGTGAACTGGGCCGTGGACCAGGGCATCGCCGACCCCGCCCGCGTCGGGATCTACGGGGGCTCCTACGGCGGGTACGCGGCGCTGGTGGGGGTCACCTTCACGCCGGACGTGTTCGCCGCGGCGGTCAGCTTCGTGGGGCCGTCGAGCCTCGTCACGCTCGCCAAGTCGTTCCCGGCGTACTGGCGGCCGCTGCTGGCCAGCACGTGGTTCCGGTACGTGGGCGACCCGGACGACCCGGACGACCTGGCGGACATGGAGCGCCGGTCGCCGCTCAACCACGTGGACCGGATCACCACCCCGCTCATGGTCATCCAGGGCGCCAACGACCCGCGCGTGACCAAGCAGGAGAGCGATCAGATCGTCGCCGCGCTCAGGGAGCGCGGGGTGGACGTCGAGTACATCTGCAAGGACGGCGAGGGGCACGGGTTCGTGAAGCCGGAGAACCGCATGGAGGCGTACGGCGCCATGGAGCGCTTCTTCGCGAAGCATCTCGGGGGGCGGGCGGCCGACGACGCCTGAGGCGCCGCAGCGGCGGCGCTGGGGCGTGCTGGCCTGCGCGATGGTGGCGCAGGCGGGAGCCTCGTCCCTGCCGCTGGGGCTGCCGGCGCTGGGCCCGCACTTGCGGGGCGAGTTCGGGCTGTCGCTGGCCTGGCTGGGCGTGCTGCTGGCCACGCCCACCATCGGCTACGCCCTCACCATGTTCGCGTGGGGCGCGCTCGCCGACCGGCTGGGGGAGCGACGGGTGCTGGTGGGTGGGCTCGCCGGATGCGCCGCCATGCTGATGGCCGCCGCCCAGGCCGACGGCGCGCTCGCGCTGGGCCTGCTGCTGGCGGGTGCCGCGGCGCTGGGCGCCTGCGCGCCGGTGGCCAGCGGCCGGGCGGTCGTGGGGTGGTTCCCGGTGGCCGAGCGCGGCCGCGCGCTGGGGCTGCGGCACACGGCGCCCATGGCCGGCGGGGCCATCGGGGCCGCCGTGCTGCCGGTGGCGGCCTCCGTGGCGGGCACCGGTGGGGCGATGGTGGCCCTGGCGCTCCTGGCGGCCGTCGGGGCCGTCGCGTCCTGGGGCGTCCCGGGGCCGCCGGCCGACATGGATCCCGGTCCCCGGGGCGTGGTGCGGGGACACCCGGCGGGCGACCGGCTGGTGTGGCTGCTGGCCGCCGCGGGCGCGGCCGTCATCGTCGCGCAGGCCGTGCTGTTGCGGTTCCAGCCGCTGTACCTGCACGACGAACGCGGATGGTCGCAGGGCGCCGCTGCCGGGATGCTGTCGGCGACGCTGCTGGTGGCGGCGGTCGCCCGCGTGGCGGCCGGGGTCATCTCCGACCGGCGCGGCAGCCACATCGCGGTGCTGCGCGGCCAGGCCCTCGGGGCCGGGGCGCTGCTGCTGGGCGCCGGGCTGCTGCTGGGGCTGCCCGCGATCGTGGCCGCCCTGCTGCTGATGGGCGCGGCCGTGCTGAGCATGGCCGGCAACGGGGTGGCGTACGCCGCGGTGGCCGAGGCCGCGCCGGACCGCACCGGGCAGGCGCTGGGCCTCTACGCCACCGTGCTGATCGTGGTGGTGTCGGCGGCGCCGGCGCTGTTCGGGCTGGTCGCCGGCGACGTGCCGTGGACCCTCGCGTTCGCCGCGGTCGCGGCCTTCCCCGTCGCCGGGGCGCTGGTGCTGGCCCGGGCCGACCGTGAGCACCGGGCCCGGGCCGCGGCGGTCAGCGGTCGCGATCCCCGATCCGGCGCATCCCTCCGGGACGGCGCTGCGAAGGCGTGACCGTCCTGGGACGGGCCACCAGCCGGGGCTGCACGACCTCGGGCGGCGGCGGTGGCGGCTCGTCGGCCCCGCCGGTAAGGCGGGCCCACCCCAGGTAGCGCCGGCAGTCGGCGCACAGCGAGGTGCCCGGCTCGGCCTCGCGGTTGCAGCGGTCGCAGGTCCAGCCGCGGATGTCGCTCTCCACGATCTCCAGGGCACCCGAGCGGATCAGCTCGGCGATCTCCGGTGACTGGAACCGCGCGCGGCGCATGAGGGCGCCCAGGCGGATGGCCTGGCGCTCGCCCATCGCCTCACGGGCGCGGGCCGCGAACTGGGCGGCGTCGCTGGCCAGACGGCCCCCGCCGTGGACGGCGAGCTCGTCGGCGTGCTCGGTGAGGCGGACGAAGGAATCGGTGGTGATCGGCATGCCACCCCATCGGCCACCGGGGCCGGTCCCACCCCCGCGACTGGAGGAAATGCCCACGCCGTCCGTAGAGGTGTCCCCGGGGACCTTGACGGAACCGGTCAGGCCGCGGTCATGCCTCCACGTCCCACCATTCGGCCCCGGCGATGACCGGGTAGATCCGTCGCTCGTCGTAGCGGTCCACCTTCACCTGCAGGCGGCGCCCCACGGCGACCTCGTCCACCAGCCCCTCCGGCACCTCCCAGCCCACCTCGAGGGTGCGGGCGGGATCCCGGTAGGCGGGGTCCTCCACCTCCAGACGCAGGCGCAACGGCACTCCGTCGCGGTGGTGCCGCATGGCGCCCCGCTGCACGTGCAGCACCGTCGCGTGGGTGTCGGCGGCGCGCTGGATGCGCCGTTTCTCCTCGGTCGACCAGCGGCGTGACGACTGGTAGGCGAGGTACCCGCCACCGAGCCCCACGAACAGCGCGATCAGCAACTCCAGCCAGGCCATTGCGCGATGATATGCGGCGTGGCCACGGAGACTCGCGGAACCCGGGCGCTTCGCGCCTCCGGCGTGGCGTTCACGGTGCACACCTACAAGCACACGGCCAAGGGCGCGCTGCCCGCGGCGGAGGCCCTGGGCATGGACCCCGCCCGGGTCGCGAAGACCCTCGTCATCGAGGCCGACGGGGAGCCGGCGTTCGCCGTCCTGCCCGGCACGGTGGAGCTGTCACTGAAGGCCGCGGCCCGCGCCCTGGGCGCCAAGACCGCCGCGATGGCCCAGCCGGCGCTCGCCGAGCGGATCACCGGCTACGTCACGGGCGGCATCTCCCCGTTCGGCAGCCGGAAGGCGCTGCCGGTGCTGGTGGAGGCGTCACTGATGACCCACGAGACGTTCCTGGTGAACGGCGGTCAGCGGGGCGTCCTGGTGGAGCTGGCCCCGGAGGCGATGGTCGCCGCCCTGGGGGCGACCATCGCGGAGCTCAGCGCGGCGCAGTAGGTGCTTCGGCGCCCCGCAGGGGCGCCGTTTGCCTTTCGAACCGGCGACGCGGAGGGGGTCCGGGCGCTGCGTGATCCGGGCTTTGCGTGATCCGTTGTTGGAGTGATCCGGGCTTTTCCGCTGGCGTAGTTGTTTCGGCGCCCCGCAGGGGCGCCGTTTGCTTCTCACTTGTGGTCGTGATCGGTGCTTCTTATGGCCTGGTCGACTCGCGCAAACGCTGCCCATGTGTGCGTCTGGGGGCGTTGGCCCCAGGAACCACGCCTTGCGGCTGCGCAGCCACTGAGCCCAGCTCCCCATCCATGGGTCGCCCTCATTCATTCCTCGCCGTCCACAACGGCTGCCTCGCAACCCCGGACAGTGGTGCACCGCAGCCATGAGTCGTCCGCGCCGGGACGGCGCGGTTTCCACCCCTGGCGCGCTGGCCGGGTAGCTCACGGCAATTCGACTATCGGTACCCGTGTGGACGCTGACCCCAGACGGCCGCAGAGCACCCAATCCGGTGGACGACTGCCAAAAAGCAGTCGGCTCATGGATGAGCCGAGCGAGTCGGGTGCAGGCAGCCGTCAGGCGTGGTTCCTGGGGCCAACGTCGCCGGACGAAAATCAGCGATGCGTTTGCGCGAGTCGAAACGGCGATGAGAAGCCAACGTCGCCGGACGCATCTCAGCGCCAGACCTTGCGCGAGGCTGGGCGGCGATGGAAGCGAGTCGTATTGTCGAAGGCGTCAGCCTTCGACAATACGACTGGCGCCGCCGCCGTCCTTCGCGACGCGGATCACCGAGCCCAGTCGTTCGGCGACGCCGGGGAGGTGGGTGATCACGGCGATCAGCCGTCCCTCGCCGGCCAGGCGCTCCACGCCGGCCAGGGCCTGCTCCAGGGACTCGGCGTCGAGGGTCGAGAAGCCCTCGTCCAGGAACAGGCAGTCCAGCCGCCCACCGGACTCGGCGGCGATGTCCGACAGGCCCAGGGCCAGCGCCAGGCTGGCGAGGAAACGCTCGCCGCCGCTCAGGGTGGTGGCGGGGCGGGACCGCTCGCCCCGCCGCAGATCGAGCACCGCCAAGGGGTCGGGCTCCTTGCCGGAGAACCGGTAGGCGCCCGCCGAGAGCTCCTGCAGGCGGGCCGAGGCGCCGGCGGCCAGGCGCTCCCGGTAGCGGCCCAGCAGGTAGCGGGGGAAGCCGTTGGCCTGCAGGTCGCGGGCCACCGTGGCGTACAGCCCGGCCTCGGCGCGGGCGGCCGCCTCGATGGCGCGCAGGCGGGAGGCCTCGGCCGCCGCGGCCTCCACGGCCGCCAGCCGCTGCCGGGCGTCCCCGCGCGCCCGCTCGGCGGCGCGCAGGACGGCGGGCAGGGTGTCGGCGTCGGTCACCCCCAGGGGGCCGCCGCGCCCGGCGAGCTCCGCCGCGGCCTCCTCGGCCGCCTCGGATGCCGCGTGGGCCTCGGCGTCCAGCCGGGTGGCGGCGGTCTCCGCGGCATCGGCGAGCGCACCGCACGCGGCCAGCAGCCCCTCGGCGTCGAGGTCGTCGGCGGGGGCAGTGAGCCCGGCGGCCGCGGCAACCCGGGCGGTGGCCGACCGCAGCGCGCCGATCTCGCCGGCCTCCAGGGCGTGCAGCGTCTCGCGGGCCGCGGCGGCGCGCTGCGCGGCGGCCGCGGCGCGGTCGGACGCCGCGTCGGCCTCGGTCTCCGCCTCCCGCAGCTCCGCGACGGCGGCGGCGAGCGCGGCACCGGCATCGGCGTGCGCCCCCCACGCGCCCAGCCGTTCCCGCGCGGCCGCCAGCTGGTCGGCGTCCTGCTCCAGGCGGCGGCGCTCCTCGCCCAGCGCGCCCGCCCGCTCGGCGATCGCCGTGGACTCGGCCTGGTGGGCGGCGCGCCGCTGGTCCAGCTGCGCCGCCAGCTCCGCGAGCCGGCTCTCGGCCTCGCGCAGCGCCTCGGGCGCTGGGGCATCGCCGGCGCGGTCGGCCGCCGCCTGCGCGTCACGCAGCGCGGCCTCCGCGCGGTCGGCCTCGGCCACCGCCGCCGCGCGGGCCGCGGCGCGCGAGCGCTCCTCGCCCGCGGCGGCGTCCGCCGCGGCGCGCAGCGCCACCAGATCGCCGGTCTCCTCCGCCGGGTGGTCGCCCACCGCGCCCCCGCACACCGGGCAGGGATCCCCCGGACCCAGCCCGGCCCGCACCGCCAAGGCGGCGTCGCGGCGCAGGGCGGCCTCCAGCGCGGTCTGCGCCTCGCGCCGGCGCTCCGACGCTTTGTCGTGCGCCTCGACCGCCGCCTCGCGGGCGGTGGCGGCGGCCCCGGCCGCCGTGCGCGTCGCGGCGGCGGCCTCCTGGGCGGCCAGTGCCGAGCGCATGCTCTCGATGGCCGTGGCGGCGGCCTCCCGCTCGGCGGCCGTGGCCGTGCCCTGGGTCACCAGCTCCTCCAGGGCGGCCCGGCGCCCGGCCAGCGCGGCCTCGGCCTCGTCGGCGGCACGCCGCCGCACCGGCAGGTCGGCCTCCACGTCGCGGATCCGGGCGGCCAGCTCCCCCAGGGCCGCCAGGTCGGCCGCGCCGCCGCCGTGCCGCATGCGCAGCATCTCGCGGGCGGCCGTCGCGGTGTCGCGATCGCGGGTGGCGGCGTCCCGGTCGGCCTCCGCCGCGGTCACCGCGCCGCGGGCGGCGACCAGCCGCCGGCCCAGCGCCTCCCGGTCGGCGGCCGCCGGGAGCGTCGCGGCGGCCCGGCGGGTGGCGGCGGCTGCGTCCCGGGCGCGGCCCGCCTCCTCGCCCAGCCGGGCGGCGCGCTCGGCGAGGGGCCGCAGCTCCCGCAGGGCGCTCACCCGCGCGGCGGCGTCACGCGCGTCGCGCGCGGCGCCGGTGCGGCCGGCCGGCGCGTGATCGGGAAGGCCCGCCGCGGCCTGCGCCACGCCCGCGGCCTCCCCCTCGAGCGTGCTCTGGCGCCGCAGCGCCGCCTGGCGGGCGCCGTCCAGCGAGGCCACCGAGAACAGCTCCCGCAGGATCCCGTCGCGGTCGCGCGGCTGGGCGCCCAGGAACTGGGCGAACCGCCCCTGGGCCAGCAGCACGGCGCTCGTGAACGCCTCGAAGCTCATCCCCACCAGCTCGCGCAGGCGCTCGTCCACGCGGTCGGCGTGCGTCTCGGTGATGGGCCCGCCGTCGGACTCCAGCCGCTCCAGCAGCTGCGCGGGCTCCGGTGCGTCCTTGCCGTAGCGGCGGGTCGCCCGCCACACCTGATCGCGCAGCGCGAACGTGAGGCGCACCTCGCCGTGGGTGTGCCCCAGGGTCAGCAGGTCCTTCGGGCGCCCGTGCTCGGGCGTCTTGCCGAACAGGGTGAACGCGATGGCGTCCAGCAGCGAGGTCTTCCCGGCGCCGGTGTCGCCGGCGATCGTCACCAGGTCGTGCTCGCGCCAGTCCACCACCGCGTGCTCGTAGGAGCGGAAGGCCACCAGCTCCAGCTCCAGCGGCCTCACGCGTCACCCGCCGCGGCGTCGGCATCGGCCAGCGCGGTCTCGAACGCGGTCAGCAGGCGGGGCGACAGCGCGCGGTCCTGGGCCCGGTACCACTCGTCGTACAGCTCCGGCAGCGGTCGCACCGGGGCGTCCCCGCCGGTCGCGGCGGTGCCGTCGGCCGCCACGGGTGCCGGGTAGCGCGGCTCGATGCGCAGCGCGTCCGGCACCGCCGCCCGCACCTGCCGCACCAGGTCGAGGACCGGGTGCTCCAGCTCCACCTCGCACAGCAGCCAGGCCCGGGGGTGGGCGGAGGCCAGCTCGGCCAGCCGCTCCAGTGGCCCGCGGATGCGCGCCAGCGGGCGGGCCGCGGTGAGGGGGATCTCCTCGAACGTGGTGCGCTGGCCGCTGATCTCCACCACGCAGGCGGTCTTGGAGTGGTTGTCCTCGCTGAAGTCCAGGGCAAGGGGGCTGCCGGCGTACCGCGCGGCGCCGCCGCTGCGGATTGCCTGCGGCCGGTGGACGTGGCCCAGCGCCACGTAGTCCAGGTCGGTGGGCAGGGCCGCCGGGGACACCGCGTAGGTGATCCCCATCGTCATCTCCCGTTCGCCGCCGCCGGCGACCGCGCCGTCCACCATGAGGTGGCCCACCAGCACGGCCGCCCCGCCGTCGCGCTGCCGGCGCGCGCGCAGCTCCACCGCGTAGGCATCGAGCACCGCCCGGCACAGGTCCGCGTAGGTGGCCTTCGATGACTGCGCCGACGTGCCGAGCTCGGATCGCAGGCGGGCGGGCTCCGGCCAGGGCAGCAGCGCGGCGTGCAGCGGGCCCGAGCGGGTCTCCACGCTCACCACCGCGTCCTCGGCGGCCTGCACGCGCCCGGCCACATGGATCCCGCGGGCCACCAGGTACGGCCGCAGGGCGTTCCAGAGGTCCGCGTCGTCGTGGTTCCCCACCGCCACCAGCACGGGTCCCAGCTCTGCCAGCCCCTCCAGGACCGACAGGCAGTCGCCGAGGGCCACGGCGTCCACGTGCCGGCGGTTCAGCAGGTCGCCGGCCACCAGCACGGCGTCCACGCCGCGGTCGCGGCCGATGGCGGTGATCTCGGCGAGCGCGTCCCGGGCCTCCTCACGGCGGTCCAGGCCGTGCAGGCGCTTGCCCAGGTGCCAGTCGCCCGTGTGGAGGAGCCTCACGGGGGCGGCCGCCTACCCGAACTGGGCGATCGCGTCCTTCGCCTTCCCGGCCTGCGCCACCTCGCCCGCGGCGGTGGCCCACGGCGGGAAGGGGAACTCCACGGCCAGCGGCGCCGGCACGCTGGGCTGGCTCACCAGGACGCGCCCCTGCATGAGCAGGCGGGCGCGGGCCCGCGCGGCCGGGTTGAGCCATCCGTACTCGCTGCGCTCCGCTTCGGCCGGGTCGAGCCGGCCGGTGATGCGGACGGCGGCGTTCTGGGTGACCTCCGGGGCCACCAGGGAGGCCTGCTGCTGGGCGCCCACCAGGATCACACCCAGCGACCGCCCGCGCTGGGCGATGTCGATGAGGGTCTCCTTGATGGGGCTGTTCCCGTCGCGGGGCGCGTACTTGTTCAGCTCGTCCAGCACCACGAACTCGATGGGGTCGCGGGTGCCGCGCTCCTTGGCCGCGAACGTCTGGGCCAGCAGCGTGCCCACCACGAACCGCTGGGCGAAGTCGTGGAGGCGGGTGAGGTGCACCACGGCCACCGGCGGCTCGTTCTGGGCGCCCTCGCCCCGGGGGATCGCGGTCGCGTCGGCGCGCACCAGGCCGCGCAGGCGGTGCGCCGCGGACTGCAGGCGGCGCGTGAACGCGCCGACCGTGCCGGCGGCGGCGTTGCCCACCCACGGCCGGGCGTCGCCGGTGCGCAGCAGCTCGTCGTCGCCCAGGAGCTCCACCAGCCAGTCCACCAGGCCGTCCAGGTCGGTGAACGGCGGTGCGGCCAGCTCGCCGGGCTGGCGGGCGGGACGCTTCTCCGGGTCGCCGCCCACCGGGCCGGGCATGAGTCCCAGGGCGCCGGGATAGCCCTCCACCGGGACCGCCCGGCGCAGCAGCTCACCCCGCACGCGCTCCTCCACGAACGAGAGCTGAGAGCGCATGTCGGCGGCGTCGGTGAAGCAGAACCGCAGCAGCCCCTCGATCACGAACCGCCACGGGGTCCAGCCGAAGACGCGGACGTCCTCCAGGCGGGTCTCGCAGTCGGGCATCCCTGGGGCGCCCGGCCGGGGCGGCGCCCAGAAGCCCACGTCCGGGAACCCGCCCGGCGTGTCCAGGCCCAGGGCCGCCCACCGCGCGTCCAGCTGCGCGCGGTCCGCGCGCTCCTGGTACTTGCGGTTGTCCCGGTCGATGTGGAGAAGGTCCTCGCCCTTCACGTTGAAGATGAGCACCCGCACCCGGCGGCGCATGTCGGGGTGGGCCAGCAGCAGCCGCACCAGCGCGAGCGCCGTGGAGGTCTTGGTGGCCACGCCGCTGATGCCCGAGATGGAGACGTGCCCGCCCTTGGTGCCGTCCAGGAAGTCCAGGTCCAGGCGGATCGGCAGGCCGTCGCGCCCCAGGCCCATGGCCAGGGTGCGGGTCATGGTGTCCTCGTACAGCGCCCGCTCGCGCTCGGCGCCCCGGGCCCGGCGCACCTGCAGGCCGGGATGCGGCGCGATCCAGCGCTCGGGGTCCACGCGGATGACCTGCACCTCGGCGGTCCGCACCAGCTGGGCCGGCATCTGGCCGTCGGTGTACGCCTGGGTGTCGCTGGGCATCGAGGCGCCCTCCAGCTGGGCGTACGCCTCGGTGACGACGGCGTAGGTGGTCACCTCGCCCCCCGGGTCGGGGGTGGTGACCGCGATGAGCTCGTCCACCTCGACGGATGCGTCGTCGTCGATGCCGATCTGGAACGCCTGGCTGCTCGCCGCCTGGTGCCCCAGGACGACGCCGAGCTGGTCTCCGCTCATGCGGCGACGGTGAGCGTGGCCGGGATCGGCACGGACGCGGCCTGCGGGGCGGCGTCCTCCAGCCAGGCCTGTGAGGCGGCCTGACGCACGGCGCGCAGCGCGAGCTTGCGGTCGCCCATGCGGTGCTTGAGCCGGCCCTCGAGGGTCATGATCGGGATGAGGTTCTGCGGGGCGCGGGGGTCGCGGTGCGGGCGCCCGGCGTACCGCGGCAGCTCGGAGGTCGCGCGGTCGGCCAGCATGCGGGCCACCTCGACGCCCAGCGCGCGGGGGGCCTCACCGCGCAGGATGCCGGCCCAGCCGCCCTCGCCGAGGCCGGGGAGCCGCTGGTACCAGCTGAGCCGGTCCTCGCCGATCTGGAACAGCGGGGTGCGCTCGCCCACCCGCAGCCGGGAGACCACCATGCCCTGGTCACCCTCCAGGTAGATGCGGTGGTGGGACTTCACGGCCCCCACCATGGGCCCGTGCGCGTCGCGCACGAACGACAGGCGGCCGTCGAGCACGATGAGCCGGTCGGGGGCCGCCCACCGCTCGGCGAGCGCCAGCTCCAGCTCGCCCCGCATCTGGCCCACCAGGCGGGCCAGCGCGAACGGGTCGCGGCCCGAGCCGGCCCGCGCCTCCCACCGGAACGCCCCGGACGCGGGCATGTGCAGGCACCGGTCGCCCTCGGTGATGGCCGCGCGCCGCACGACCACGTCGACCACCTCGGCGCGGTCACCGTGGCCGGCGCGCACCGCGCCCGCGGCCACCGCGAACGCCACGCCCGCCAGCGGCCGGGACTCGTCGGGATGCGACACCGTGAGCCACGCCTCCACCTGCTGCGCGCCGTCGATGAACACCAGCTCGCCGGCCGGGCGCGCCTGCGGGATCACGGGCTGCCACGCGATGCCCTCCACGTCGGTGCGGACATCGGCGACGTCCATGTCCGAGGCGTCCAGCCCGGGGCCGTATCCCGGGTCGGCGACGTGGATCGACAGCCTGGGTGAGGGGTCCGGCATCGGCTCACTGTAGTGCGCGGCGCGGACGTGGCGTCGAATCGCCGGAATCGCCGAACGGTGTGACACGGGACCCGTGTCTCGCACGTGAGCCGGGGCGACTGGCATCCTCCCGCCTCAGGAAGGGCGTGGCGCCGCCGATGGGGCGCCGGAGCCGAGGGACGACGAGGAGGCCGGGTGTCCAAGAAGCTGATCGGGGTGATCGTGGCGGCGGCCGTCGCCGTCGTCGCCGCGCTGGTGATCGTGCAGCTCGTCAACAAGGACGAGGGACCCACCGCGAGCAAGTTCCAGGAGACCGCGACAGAGGTCGAGGCGCTGCTGAAGGGCATCCCCCAGAACGGCGCGGTGCTCGGGAACCCCGACGCCCCCGTGACCCTGGTCGAGTACGTGGACTACAAGTGCCCGTTCTGCGCGGCCGCCGCCACCGGTCCCGTGAAGCAGGTCATCACGGACTACGTGAAGCCCGGCAAGGTGAAGATCGAGCTGCGGCCCATCCGCCTGGGCGCCGCCGCGGGCGAGGGCAGCCGCCTGGGTCCCGACTCCGAGCGCGGCGCGCTCGCCGGCTTGGCGGTCGCCAAGCAGAACAAGCTGTGGCAGTACACGGAGATCCTGTTCGCCAACCAGGGCAACGAGAACGAGGAGTGGATCACCGACGCCGTCGTCGAGGACCTGGTGGCCGCGTCCGGTGCGGACGTCGAGCGGTGGAAGCAGGACTACGCCGGTGACGCCGTCGTCGACGAGATGTTCGACAACGAGAACAAGGCGACCGCCTCGGGCTACACCGGCACCCCGTGGTTCGAGGCCACCGGGCCGGGCGGCACGAAGACCTTCAGTGAGAGCGAGGACTACGGCGTCTTCCAGGAGAACCTGGACGCCGTCGCCGCCGAGCAGTGACCGCGGCGGGTGCCGCGCCGGGACTCCCCGGCGCGGCACCCCGCGGGCTCAGGCCCGCAGGGCCCGCAGGGCGTTCAGGATGACGGCGATGTCGATCGCCTCCTGGATGAGCGCCCCGGCCACCGGTGTGATGAACCCGAACGCCGCGAACCCCATCGCCACGAAGCTCAGGGCCATCCCCGCCACCACGCTCTGACGGGCGATGCCCGAGGCGTACCGGCTCACCCGGATCGCGTCGGCAACGCGGTCGATGCGATCCACCATCACCACGGCGTCCGCGGTCTCGGAGGCGATGGTGGCCCCCGCCGTGCCCATGGCGATCCCCACGTCCGCCATCGCCAGCGCCGGCGCGTCGTTGATGCCGTCGCCCACCATCACCACGCGGCCGGCGCCGGCGCTCCCGCGAACCTCCTGCACCACCGCGAGCTTGTCCTCGGGGCTGCACTCGGCCCACACGCGCTCGATCCCCACGTCGGCGGCCACCTGGTCGGCCACGGTCCGGCGGTCGCCGGTGACCATGGCGATGTGCGCGACCCCGGCGTCGCGCAGCCGCCGGATCATCTCCGGGGCGTCCTCCCGCACCGGGTCGGCCACGTGCAGCAGCGCGACGGCCCGGCCGTCGACACCGACCATCACCCCGCCGTGGTCCATCCCGTCGCCGTCGGTCGCCGCGCCGACCAGCCCGTCCGGGTCGATGCCGTTCGTCCGCAGCCACATCGCGCTGCCGACGGTGACGCCATGGCCGGCGACCGTCCCCGTGATGCCCTGCCCGTGCTCCTGGCGCACGTCGGTGGGCGCGGTGAGCTCGAGTCCCGCCCGGCGCGCGGAGCTCACCAGCGCGCCGGCGAGCACGTGGGCGGAGTGCTGCTCCACCGAGGCGGCGAGCCGCAGCACCTCGCGCTCGGATCCACCGTCCAGCAGCTCCACGCGCTCCACCCTGGGCGCGCCCGAGGTGAGGGTGCCGGTCTTGTCCAGCAGCACGGTGCGCGCCTCCCCCAGGCGCTCCACCACCGCGCCGCCCTTCAGGATCACACCGTGGCGCGCGGCCCGGGACACGCCCGAGATGTACGCGATCGGGGCCGCCAGGATGAGCGGGCACGGGGTGGCCACCACCAGCACGGCCAGGAGCCGGATCGACTCCCCGCTGAGCGCCCATGCCAGGCCGGCCACCACGAGCGTGACGGGCAGCAGGATCGCCGCGTAGCGGTCGGCCAGGCGCACGAACGGCGCCCGCTGGGTCTCGGCCGCCGAGACCAGCCGCACCAGCGCCGCGTAGGCGCTCTCGCTCGCCGGCCGGGTGGCCCGGAGCGTGAAGGCGTCCCCGGCGTTGGCGACCCCGCTGCGCACCGGGTCGCCCGCCTCGTGGGTCACCGGCAGCGGCTCGCCGGTGAGGGCCGATTCGTCGAGCAGCGCGGCGTCGCCCTCCACCCGGCCGTCCACCGGCACCACCTCACCGGACCGCACCAGCAGCGCATCCCCCGGGCGCACCGTGTCCACGGGGACCTCCCGGATGCCGTCGGCGCCGATGAGCTGCGCCACGCGCGGCGCCCGGGCGATGAGCCCCTCCAGATCACGCCGGGCCCGCCGCCCCGCGGCCGCCTCCAGCGCGTTCCCCCCGGAGAGCATGAGGGCCACCACGGCCCCCGCCAGGAACTCCCGCATCCCCAGGGCCGTGGCCATGGCGACCAGCGCGATGGCGTCGACGCCCACGTCGCCGCGCAGGACCGATCGCAGGACCTCCCACGTGAGCGGGACCAACAGGGCGGCGGTCACCACCGCCAGCAGGGCGTCGCCCGCCGGCTCGCGGCCCACCTGATGCAGCAGGAGCCCCAGCACCACCCCGGCGAGGGCCGCGCCGGCGGCCAGGTACTCGCGGCGCGGCAGGCGCGCCGCGAGCGCTTCGATCACCGGTGCCCGCGTGGCAGCACGTGCCCCAGCAGCCAGTCCCGCCACTCGGCGAGGCCGGTGTCGCCGTGCTCGGCCGCGACGCCGAAGACCGCCACGTCGGGGCAGCAGGCCCGCAGGTGCTCGCGGGCATCCTCCAGCGTGCCCTCGGGCGCCTCGTCGAGCTTGGTGAGCACCACGGCCTGCGCCTCGCGCACCGCGGCGGGCGGGAGGTCCCGCGCGCCGACCGCCGGCACCACCAGCACCTGCAGGCTCCGGCTCCCGGTCGCGGTCCTCCACCAGCACCAGCTGCACGTCGCCGAGGGCCCGCACCGCGTCACGCAGCCCGGCGCGCCAGTGGGCGCGCGGGTCGGTGATCTGGGTGGCGCCGGCCACCGTCTCGGTCGTGGGCGCGGTGCCCGCAGGCACGTCGGCCCGCACGACCCCCGCCTCGCACTCACGCAGCAGGGGGATGGTGCGCATGAGCAGCGTGGACTTGCCGGCGCCGGCGGCGCCCACCAGCAGCACCACCAGGGCGCGGTCGGACGGCCGGTCCACCCCGCGGGCCAGGGCGGCGCGCACGATGCCCAGCACGTCGGCGCGCGTGAGCATGCCCACCGCGTGCCCGTCCTCCATCACCACGGTCGCCTCGCGTCCGTGCAGCAGCGCCTTCACGGCGTCCTCGGCGTCGTCGTCCGGAGCGGCGGTGTGGACCGACTCCGGGCCCAGCAGCACCAGCGGCCCGTCCTCGGTGGCGATCCACAACCCGGCGAGCCGGTCGCCGTCCATCAGCGGCAGATGCCGCACCCGGGCGGTCTCCACCAGCCGGGCCAGGTCCTCGGGGGAGGCCTCCTGGTTCACCGTCAGCGGGCGGCGGGTCATGATGTCGCGCAGCCTCATGCCGCACCTCCGTGGGCGCGCACCAGCAGCACCGGGCACGGCGCGTGGTAGGCCAGGTAGGCGGCGAAGCTGCCCAGCAGCATCCGCTGCACGGTGCCGCGGTGGGAACCCGCGACGATGAGGTCGCACCCGGAGGTGGCGGCCCAGTCGCAGACGGCGACCGGCGGGTAGCCGGTCAGCAGCACCGGCTCGGCGTCCTGCACCGAGGCGGCCCGCTCCCGCAGCCACCGCTCGGCGGCCTGGTTGATGTCCGCGGGGTCCGGGACCCAGTCGCCCGCCATCCCCGTGAACACCAGCGGCTGAGGCGCGGCGAAGACCAGCGACAGCCGGCCGGGGCCCAGGGCCCGAAGACGGAGCCCCTCGTCGATGACCCGCTGCGCGACGTCCGAATCGTCGATGCAGCAGGCGATGTGCGCGTACGGCGCCGGCATGCTCACTCCCGTTCGTGGGTCAGGGTCCGTCAACTCCATGGTGAACCCGGATCGGCTGCGCGTCCATCCGGGTGCCCCCGGTCACCGGGGCCGGGCGAGCAGCACCGGGCACGGGGCGGCGTGCGCGAGGTGCCGGGCGAAGCCGCCGAAGCCCAGCCGCTCGGCCGCGCTGTCGTGGCTGGCGGCCACCAGGAGGTCGCAGCCGGCCCCGGCCGCCCACTCCACCACGCGGTGCGCGGGCCGGTCGCCGTGCAGCACCACGGCCTCGGCGCCGGGGATGCCCCGGGCGACGCCCTCCAGCCACTCGCGGGCCTCCACCACGAAGGTCTGCACCTCCGGTGGCTCCCACCGGGAGTAGCCGGCGATCCGCGGTGGGGTGGCGACGTGCACCAGCGTGAGACGCCCGGGGCCCAGGGCCCGCAGGGCGGTCGCCTCCACCAGCGCCGCCTCCCCCGCGGGAGAGGTGTCCAGGCACACCGCGATGTGGTCGTAGGGCACGACCTCAGCCTACCCGGGTGCGACGGCCCGCCGGCGCCTATGCCAGGCGGGTGACGTCGATCTCGACGGACACGCCCGTGCGGTGCTCGGGCAGCCCGAGGGCGCGCGCGGCGGCCCGCAGGGCGGCGTTGCGCGGCACGATCTCGGCCACGAACCGCTGGATGCCCTGCCCCACGGCGCGATGGCCGACCTCAGCGAGCAGCCGCTGACCGATGTCGGTGAGGCGCCAGCCCTCGGCCACGGCGAGCATGGCCTGCCCCTGCCCGTCCTCGCCGGGCGCCCACGAGGCGAGCCCCACGACCCGCTCGCCGGATCCGCCGGGGGTGACGGCCACGACCTTGCGGCCGGAGCCGTTCCCGTCGCCCACCTCGTCGGCCTTCGGGACGAGCGCGTCGGCGTGGTACCGGGTGCGTGACCGCTCGGCGTTGAGCTGCGCGACGAGCATGCCGATGGCGTCGGCGTCCTCGGGGCGTGCCGTCCTGATGCGAACGGGGGCGCGGCCCGCCCACGCTGCGCGGTCAGTGTCGATGGCGGTTGCCAATGGGTCGGTCACGTCCGGGGAAGAAGGGAGCTCGGCCTGGTGACCTATGGTGGTTCGCCCGGCCCTCCCGGGAAACGGGCCAAACGCGGCTTGTCCATCCGTGCTTTCCCGAACGCCGGCCCCGGCGCCCGCGGCAGCGGCTATCGCGCGTCCAGGAGCCCCGCGTCGAGGGCGTGCTTCACCATCGCCGCACGGGATTCGGCGCGCAGCTTGGTCATCACGTGCGCCCGGTGGCTCTCCACGGTGCGCACCGAGACCACCAGTTCCTGGGCGATCTCCTGGTTGGTGTACCCCAGCGCGAGCAGCCGCAGGACCTCCCGCTCACGCGGCGAGAGCTCGTCCACCGGACCGGTGGGCGCGATGGGCTGCGCCAGCTTGGCGCCCAGGCTGGGGTGCAGGTAGCGCTCCCCCTCCGAGACGGCCCGCAGGGCCCGCACCAGCTCCTCGTCGGCCGCGGTCTTCACCAGGTAGCCGTCGGCGCCCGAGGCGAACGCCCGGCGCACGTCGTCGGCCTCGTCGTGCATGGAGAGCACCAGCACGCGCACCCCCGGCCGGCGGTCGCGGATGCGCTTGGCGCCCTCCAGGCCGCCCATCCCCGGCATCTGCAGGTCCAGCAGGACGATGTCGGGCTGGGTGCGCTCAAGGCTGCGCAGCGCCTCCTCGGCGCTGGCGGCCTCGCCGGCGAACTCCAGCCCGGGCTCGCGCTCCAGCAGCAGGCGCAGCCCGGAACGGAGGACGGCGTGGTCGTCCACGACCAGCACTCGGACGGTGTCGCTGCTCAACGAGGGTCCTCCAGGTCGACGATGAGTGCGGTTCCGGCGCCCAGGGCGCTCTCGAGCCGCAGGGAACCGCCGATGAGCTCGACGCGTTCCCGGATACCGGGCAGCCCCAGGCGGTTGCTGGGACCGGCGGTGTCGAAGCCGCGGCCGTCATCCTCCACGACGACCCGGATGTGCCCGCCGTGGCGGCTCACCACCACGCTGGCCTGTCCCGCTCCGCTGTGGCGCGCCACGTTGGTGAGCGCCTCCTGCACCACGCGGAACAGCGCGATCTGGACCTCCTCGGGCAGATCGTCCGGGAGGTCGTTCACCAGCACGTCCACCGCCATGCCCGTGGCCTCCCGCAGGCGGGCGGCCTGGCGTTCGATGGCGCTGGTGAGGCCGTGCTCGCGCAGCCCGGAGGGCCGCAGGTCGGTGGCGAGATTCCGCAGGCTGGAGCTGATGCCGTTCACCATCTGGCGCAGCTCGGAGAGGCGCCGCCGGCCGGCGTCGTCGAGGTGCTCGTCGAGCATCCGCAGGTTGAGCGCCAGGGCGGTGAGGGACTGGCCGGCCTCGTCGTGCAGCTCGCGGGCGACGCGGGCGCGCTCGGCCTCCTGGGCCTCGATGGCCTGGCGCAGCCCCTCCGCCGCCGCGCTGGCCCGTGCCTCGGCGGCCTGCACCTGGGCGGACTCGCGCAGGCGCCGCCGTTCGGCGGCGAACGTCTCGGCGTTCGCCACGGCGATCGAGGCCTGGCTGGCGAGCGTCGCCAGCAGGCGCTGCGCGCGTGCGTCCATGGGGCTTCGCGCCACGGCGGCGAGCGCCCCCACGCGGTCGCCGTCCACCTCCAGCGGCTCCACGATCGCCGTGGATGCGTTCAGGGATGCGCACAGCGCGGCCGACGCGGCCTCCAGGCCCGCCGGCGCGTCGACGGACTCCATCGCCAGGGCGTCCACGCCATGGGCGATCCGGAAGCGCATGGTGGGCCCGTCGCCCAGCGCGATCCCCACCGTGTCGGCCCCGGTGAGCCGGCGGGCCCGGCGGGCGATCAGCGGCAGCAGCTCCTCAAGGTCCAGCGTGGAGAGGATGGCCCGCGCGACCTCCTGCACGCTGCGCAGCTCGCCCACCCGGAGGCGCTCGCTCTCGTACCGGCGGGCGTTGTCCACCGCCACGGCGGCCTGGGCCGCCAGGGTCTGCGCCAGCCGCTCGTCCTCCTCCGAGAACTCGTCGGCCGTCTCCTTCTCGGTGACGTACAGGTTCCCGAACACCTCGCCGCGCAGGACGATCGGCACGCCCAGGAACGAGCGCATCGGCGGATGGTTGGCCGGGAACCCGGACGAGCGGGCGTCGGCCGACATGTCGGCGATCCGGACCGGCCGGGGATCCTTGATGAGGATGCCCAGCACGCCCTTCCCGCGCGGCAGCGCCCCGATCCGCGCCATCTCCTCGCCGCCCAGCCCGGAGGTCACGAAGCGCTCCAGCTCCGTGTGGGCCGTGTTGAGCACGCCCAGGGCGGCGTACCGCGCGCCGAGCACCTCGCGGGCCACCGTGACCAGCCGGTTGAGGACCTCGTCGATGCTGAGGTGGCTGGCCATGGCCATGCCGGCCTCGATGAGCCGCTCGGCGGTGATGCGGGCGCGGTCGCCGCGGTGCCGCTCGTCGGCGATCCGCAGCGCCGCGCCGGCGGCGATGGCGAGGGATCGCAGCAGCCGCTCGTCCTCGGAGGTGAGGTCCTCGCGCAGCACGCCGCCCACCAGCAGCGGCGACTCCCAGCTCCCGGCGACCCTGGTGAGCGCCACGCGATCCCCGTTGCCCAGGCGTCCGGTGGCGACGCCGCGCGCGGCGGCGGCCACCAGGTCCTCGGGCACCTCCACGCCCTCCGCGGTCCCCGGGCGGGTGGCGGCCAGCACGCGGGCGCCCGAGGGCTCGATCGCCAGCAGGAGCCCCTCCTCGAGCGGTGGGATCCGCGCCGCGGTGCCCACCACGGCGCGCCGCGCGGCGGCGGCCGACATGCCGTCGCCGGCCATGTCGCACAGGTCCATGAGGTGGTCGAGCATCCCCTCGGCCGGATCGGCGCCGCGCATGGAGCTCACGATGCCAGGGCCGCGGCCACCGCGGCGTTCGCGATCTTGCCGTCCCGCACGTTCACCCCGGGGCGCAGCCCGGTGTCGGCGCGCAGGGCGGCCGTGAGGCCCTCGTCGGCGAGGCGCAGCACGTACGGGAGCGTCGCGTTCGCCAGCGCGGGCGTGGAGGTCACGGGCACGGCGCCGGGCATGTTGGCCACGCAGTAGTGCACGACGCCGTCCACCTCGTAGACGGGGTCCGAGTGGGTGGTGGGACGGGCCGTCTCGATGCAGCCGCCCTGGTCCACCGCGACATCCACCACCACCGACCCGCGCCGCATGGTGCCGATCATCTCGCGGGTCACCAGGCGCGGCGCCCGGGCCCCGGGCAGCAGCACCGCGCCCACCAGCAGGTCGGCGGTGACGATGAGCTCCTCGATCGCCAGGCGGGTCGAGTACTGGAAGGTGACGCGCCCGCCGAGCATGAGCTCCAGGTCGCGCATGCGCTCAACGTTGGTGTCCAGCACCGTCACGTGGGCCTGCATCCCCGTCGCCACCACCGCGGCGTTCCGCCCGACGATCCCGGCGCCGATGATCACCACGTTCCCCGGCGGGACCCCGGCCACGCCGCCCAGCAGCACGCCCCGTCCACCGGCCGGCCGCTCCAGGTACCGGGCGCCCGCCTGGACCGCCAGCCGCCCGGCGACCTCGCTCATGGGCGCCAGCAGCGGCAGCCGGCCGGCGGCGTCCTCCACGGTCTCGTAGGCCAGCGCCGTGGTGCCGGCGCGGCACAGCGCGGCGGCGACGCCCGCGTTCGCGGCGAGGTGGAGGTAGGTGAACAGGATCTGGTCGTCGCGCAGGAACCCGAACTCGGAGGGCTGGGGCTCCTTGACCTTCAGCACCAGGTCGCAGCCCCAGCAGGCCGCGGCGTCGCCCACGTTCGCCCCCACCCGCGCGTAGGCGTCGTCGGGGTAGCTGGCGCCGGTGCCGGCACCGGCCTGCACCCACACCTCGTGACCACGTCGCACGAGCTCCAGCGCACCGGCAGGGGTCAGCGCGACACGGTATTCGTCGCTCTTGACCTCGGCGGGAACGCCGACGCGCATGCACTCCTCCTGATCACCCGGGTGGGCCGGGCGCCCACGTGGAGGGCGCCATCCGGGTTCCGGAAGTGTACGGGCGTCGGAGGCGCGGGTCGATTCAGCTCCGCGCGCGGCGCGGCCTGGGATCGTGCGGCGACCCTCCGCTGACGGACCGCGCCGGTCGCCGCAGCATCGCCGCGGCGAGGCACGCGCCGGCGGCCAGCAGGAACCCGCTGGCCAGGGCCAGCAGCAACCCACGGCCCCAGCCGTCGGCGCGCACCGCCACGCCCTCGTCGCTGAGCCGTTCCACGCGGGCGAGCTCCACACCGGCCAGCGCGTGCTGCGGGTACGCGGCCCGGGCCTCGCGCAGGTCGCGGGCCGCGCCGGTCAGATCGGCCCGCCAGAGGCGTTCCAGCCCGCTCCGGTAGGCCGCCTCGGAGGCGCCCGTGCCCGGCCCGATGCCGTTCTCGCGCAGCAGGATCCGCAGCCGGGACGCCTGCACCAGGATGCCCTCGCCCCGGTACCTCCAGCGCACGACCCCGTGCACGCGTCCGTCGGCATCCACGGCGGGGCCGCCGGAGTCGCCACGCTCCACCGGGGCGGTCACGCCGGTGAAGCGCTGTCCGGGGACCGACGCCACGCGTCCGGTGGCGCCCAGGCGTCCCGGCCGCACCTCCGGCACCGCGGGGCCCTCCACGCCGCGGGCGAGGGGGTCCTTCGCGCCGAAGCCGATGGTGGCCACCGGGGTCCGGATGGTCATCGACTCGTCCAGGTCGAGCGCGGGGATGCCGCGGCGCGGCACGCGCAGCAGGACCAGGTCGTCCACCGCCGAGCGGGTCCCGGGGATGATCGCGGCCCGCAGATCCACGCGGGGGGACGCGGGATCGGGCACGGCCTGCGACACGCGCAGCTCGGTGAGGCGGGGCCGGATGGGCACCACGTCGTTCAGCTCGACCCACTGGGCCACGTAGTCGGCATCCGGCAGCCGCTGGCCGAAGCGCGGCAGCAGCGCCACCGGGGCGGCGGCGCGGGCCAGGGCGGCGCCGTCCGGCGCGGCGACATGGGCGGCGGTGGCGATGACCCCGTCGGGCGACACGGCGAAGCCCGTCCCCACCTCGCGGATGACGCGGCTGGGGCCGGGTGGAAGCGGCAGCACCGTGCCGTTGCCCAGACGCAGCCCGTCCAGCTCGTAGCGCGCCTCGATCCGGTACACCGAGGGCAGGGCCAGCGCCGCCCCGCGCTGCAGGGGATCCTCGGTGAGCGCCCCCTCGGTGAACGCCCCGGCGGCACCGCCCGCGCACGCCAGGATGGCGGCGGTGGCGACGGCGATGCGCGGCGTCCGGAGCATGACGTGAGGGTAGCCCGGTGGGCGCCTCCGGCGACCGGCACCGGTCCGGGGACCCGGCGCCGGCGCCGTTCCTCCCCCGACGGAAGCTGCAAGAGCCTGCAGGTCTGGACGGATGGCGGGTCCCGTCCTCCCCATCCGCAGGGCTCGCCGGGGAGCCGGCCTGCGATTCGATCGACCGGCGATCCGGCTGGACCGCACACCCCCGATGTCGTTCCTCGGTACGGACGCCGCACCCATGGAGGCATCACGCAGTGAAGAAATTCTCACGCACCCCGCGCGGACGTGCCGCGCTGGCCGCGCTCGCGGTCGGCGGCGGTGTCGTCCTCGTGACCGGCGTCACCGCGGCGGTCGCCGAGACGCCGCTCCTCGAGGTCATCACGCTGACCGACAGCACCACGTCCACCACCGTCGGCACCACGACGGATGTGACCGCGACGACCGTGATCACCGTCATCGAGCCGCCTCCGCCGCCGCAGTTCTTGCCCCTGCGGATCCAGAAGACCGCGGAGCTGTACTACACGCGCGTCAACAGCTGGGACATCGACAAGTGGGCGGCCCCGCAGGCCGGCTGGGACAAGAAGGACCAGTCCGTCGCGGTCGACTACTCGGTGAAGGTCACCAAGTCCTGGAAGGCCGAGGACATCCACGTGCGCGGCCAGATCGCCCTGGTGAACCCGAACAGGGTGCCCTTCGTGGTCCAGGTCGGGGACACGCTCCCGGGCGGGACCTGCGAGGTCCGGCGGCTCGAGCTTGATGAGGTCGCGGCCGCAGGGAACACGCCCGTGCCCGCGCTCGACAAGATCGCACCGAGGAGCAGGAGCTTCTGGGCGTACGACTGCGTCCTGGAGAAGCTCCCGTCCAAGAAGCTCGTCAACACCGGCTGGGTGAAGTTCGCGCCGATCCTCCCGGACGGCGTCGGCACCACGTCGACGGCGACCGCGCCGCCCTCGATCGAGCAGCTGAAGGGGTACGCCGAGGCCACGGCCGAGGTGCTGCCCTCGCAGCACCAGTTCATGGAGGTCTTCCCGGCCGTCAAGGTCATCGACACCCTGGACGGGGATCAGACGCGCCTGCTCGCCGAAGAGCTGTCGTACTCCAAGACGTTCACGTACAAGCGGTACCTGAGCTTCTGGCGTCTGAAGAAGATCTGCCGGACCTGGCACAACACGGCGAAGATCACGCCGGCGTTCCGGTCGGAGCCGGTCCCGGTCCCGGTCCAGGCGGCCGGTGGCGGACTGGCGCCGCTGCCTGAGGAGTGGGCGAAGACGGATGAGGCGTGGGTGAAGATCTGCCCGCCGCCGGCTCCGGTGAAGGGTGAGGACCCGGCTCCGCCCAAGGTGGAGGTCAGCCCCGGGCCGGATGACAAGAAGTCCGATCCGGTGGTGGTCAAGCCGGTGGACAACCCCAAGGGTCCGGTGGTCAAGGACAACAAGTCCAAGGGCCGCCTGTTGGTGTCCAAGTGGACGCGGACCCGTACGGCGCAGGTCGGTGACATCGTGACCTGGAACATCAAGGTCAAGAACATCGGCAAGGCTGAGCTGTACGACGTGAAGGTCATCGATCTGCTTCCCAAGCACCTTGTGCCGGTGACCCGCGAGACCGCGAACGGCCGCAAGGGTGTGGTGTTCCCGATCGGGGACCTGGCTCCGGGGGACTCGGATGTGATCGAGGTCTCGACGCGTGTGGTCGGCAAGCCGGTCCCGACGCCGGCGGCGGTCAACGTCGCCAAGCGGATCAAGAAGGCCAAGGACCGGGATGAGGCGCTGCGGCGTCTGCGGCGTGGCCTGGTGTGCAACGTGGTGACCGCGACGGCGCGCAAGGCGGCGTCCGACAGCGACATCGCCTGCATCCGCATCGTCCGCGAGCGCCCCGTCGACTTCGAATGACCGGCGGTTCATGACACATCGCAGGACCCGGGGGGCGCCACACGGCGCCCCCCGGTGTTTGTAGGGTCGGCCGATGACCCCACGCCTCCGG
>LNFL01000168.1 GCA_001464275.1 Actinobacteria bacterium Ga0077560
CGTGGTGGGCAACGTCCAGGCCGAGGGACACCGGTCGGTGATCCTGCGGGGTGGAACCGTCGGGGGCAGCGTGCAGCTGGTCCAGGGGCGGGAGGCGACGGTGCGCCTGGTCCGGATCGGCGGCGACCTCCAGTCGTTCGAGAACTCCGGAACGCAGCGGTTCGTCCGCAACCGCATCGACGGGAACCTGCAGTGCAAGGAGAACCGCCGGCGGCCGCTGGGCGGCGGGAACATCGTGGATGGGCAGAAGGAGGATCAGTGCCGTCGGCACTGATGGCCACCGCCGCTTGAGGGCGCGAGGCCGGCGTCACGCCGGCCGGGGTGGCGCCGGCCTCGGGGGGCCGCGCCGGACCACCCCCCGGGCCGCCCCATGCGCGGGCGGGGCGGCCCGTGCCCCTTCCACGGCTCAGCGGGGGCGGGCACGCTCCGTCATCGGCGCTCGCCCAGCAGCTCCAGGATCCCCCGCAGGGGCACACCCACCCAGTCCGGGCGGCTCGCCAGCTCCTGCCCCACCTCGGCGATCGCCTTCTCCAGCAGCAGGATCTCCAGCAGCAGGGCGGTCTCCTCGCGGGTGGAGGGCAGGTGCCCGGCGTCCTGGGAGGCGTCCAGGTAGGCGCCCAGGAACGAGGCGCCGACCCACGAGACCCAGTGCCGGCTCCAGGCCTCCAGCAGCACGTACTGGTCGCCGGCGGGGTCGACGACCCCCCGCTCGATCGCGTCGCGCAGGGCCACCAGGCGCGCGTAGTCGAACGACCGCAGCAGCCCGGCCACGTCGCGCAGCGGGGATCGCTTGACCCGGCGGTCGGCCAGCGACCGCGCCGGCTGGCCCTCGAAGTCCACGATCACGAAGTCCCGGCCGGTGTTCAGGATCTGTCCCAGGTGCAGATGGCCGTGGTACCGGATGCGGCTCCCGGCCTCCCGGATGTCGACGATCCGCGCCAGCCGGGCGGAGATCTCGGGCGCCTGCGCCAGGACGGCTTCGCCCAGCAGCCGGTCACGTTCGGGAAGGTTCGGAAGGGCCCGCCGGAGGGTCCGCATGGTGCGGCGCTCCAGGTTCCGCAGCGACTGGGAGGTCGCCCGCAGGTACAGCGGCACCGTCGGCTCGGGGGCGAAGGCGGGGTCGCGCTCACCCGCGGCCAGCGCGTGGTGCAGCTCGGCGACGCGCCGGCCGATGAGCTCGGCCGATCGCAGGTACGCCTCGCTGGTGGCGTGCGCGGCGGGGGGCAGGCTCATGCCCACCAGGTCCATCAGCGGCCGGTCCGGGTCCCATCCCTCGTCGCCCGGCCACTCCCCGGGCCCCGCCAGCGTGTGCTCGTACAGCCGGCCCAGCGCGTCGCGGGTGGAGGTCCAGGCGTCGCCCTCGTTGGGCACCACCTCGTGCAGGATCGCCAGGGTCCGCGGCCCGTGGCCGTTCACCTCGTAGTCCAGCGCGCCCAGCACCGCCGGCGCGTGCTCCATGCCGCGCCGGTTGAGGTGCAGGCCCACCTCCAGCTCGGGGCTGGGGCCCTCCTCGGTGCGGCGCAGCAGCTTCATGGTGACGCGCTGCCCGTACACCAGCGAGGTGCTGGTGCGGCCGGCGCGGAAGAGGTCGGGGTGCAGCGGCCCGCCGGCGGCGTCCACCACCCGCCGCAGGCGCGTGGTGGGGCGGCTCACCAGGGCGCCGCGCTCGCCGGGGCTGCGCCGCCGCCGCCGGGCGACCTCGAGCAGCCGTGAGCAGAACTCCGGGTCGAGCATGCCGTCGGCGACCACGCCGGGCTCGTCGCCCACCGAGAGCCGGGCGACCACGCCGTCGGGGGACTCCTCGGCGAACCGCTGCGCGCGGTCGCCGGTGAGCACGGCCAGCGGCACCGCGTAGGTCTCCGGCTCGCCCTCCATGTAGCCCACCTCGGCCAGCGCCAGCACGGCGGCCGCGGCATCGCCGCCGCCCACCGGCAGCACGTCGGTGATCGTGACCGACGCCATGGTGCGGGTCTGGCCGGTGAACCAGGACCGCCCGGGCAGCCACGACCCGATGGCCTCCTCGAGGGCGCCGCGGGTGCGGGGGCCCAGCACGGCGTCGCCCCGGGCGACCGTCCCCAGGACGGGCGGTTCCCGGTGGGTGTCCTCGGCGCGGCGGGCGGGCTCCTCCAGCAGCAGCCAGTAGAACTGGTGGGGACCCAGCGTGAGCATGTACGGCAGCTCTCCCACCTGGGGGAACTGGGTCTGCCCGAAGAGCTCCCGCGGGATGTTCCCGCGCCAGCGGCTCAGGTCGAGCTCCACGTGCTGGGCGAACCGGGAGAGGTTGGCGGCCACCAGCACGTGCTCGTCCCCGTCGCTGCGCACGAACGCCAGCACCCGGTGGTTGTCGGGCGCCAGGAACTCGATCGACCCCCGGCCGAACACCCGGTGACGGCGGCGCAGGGCGATGATGCGGCGCATCCACCACAGCAGGGAGTCGGAGTTCCCGAGCTGGGTCTCCACGTTGACCGTCTCGTAGTGGAACTCAGGGTCCACGATCACCGGCAGCGGCAGGCGCTGCGGGTTCACGTCCGAGAACCCGGCGTTGCGGTCCGGGCTCCACTGCATGGGCGTCCGGACCCCGTCGCGGTCGCCCAGGTAGACGTTGTCGCCCATCCCGATCTCGTCGCCGTAGTAGACGATCGGGGTGCCGGGTAGCGACATCAGCAGGCCGTTCAGCAGCTCGATCTTCGCCCGGTTGTTGCCCAGCAGCGGGGCGAGGCGGCGCCGGATGCCGAGGTTGATCCGCGCCTGCCGGTCGTGGGCGTAGACGCGGTACATGAAGTCCCGCTCCTCGTCGGTGACCATCTCCAGGGTCAGCTCGTCGTGGTTGCGCAGGAACAGCGCCCACTGGCTGTTGTCCGGGATCGCCGGCGTCTGCTGGAGGATGTCCACCACCGGAAAGCGGTCCTCCATCTGCAGCGCCATGAACAGCCGCGGCATCACCGGGAAGTGGAACGCCATGTGGCACTCGTCGCCCTCGCCGAAGTAGGCGGCGGCGTCCTCCGGCCACTGGTTGGCCTCGGCGAGGAGCATCCGGTTGGGGTGGTGCTCGTCGATGTGGGCGCGCAGGTGCTTCAGGAACGCGTGCGTCTCGGGCAGGTTCTCGCACATGGTGCCGTCGCGCTCGTACAGGTAGGGGACGGCGTCCAAGCGCAGACCGTCCACGCCCATCTCGAACCAGAAGTCCAGCGCCCGGATCACCGCGCGCTGCACCTCGGGGTTCTCGAAGTTCAGGTCCGGCTGGTGGGAGTAGAAGCGGTGCCAGTAGTAGGCGCCGGCGACGCGGTCCCAGGTCCAGTTCGATGTCTCGAAGTCCTGGAAGATGATCCGGGCCTCGCGGTAACGCTCCGGGTCGTCGCTCCACACGTACCAGCGGCCCCACCGGCTGTCCGGCCCCGCCTGACGGGCCCTGTGGTTGAGCACCAGCTCCGTGATGACGCGCATGCCGCGGGCGTGCGCCTCGCGCAGCAGCGCCCGGAAGTCGCGCATGGTGCCGAACGCCGGGTTGATGCTGGTGAAGTCGGCGATGTCGTAGCCGTCGTCGCGCATGGGCGAGGGGTAGAACGGCAGCAGCCACAGCGCCGAGATCCCCAGCTCCTGCAGATGGTCCAGGCGCCGCACC
>LNFL01000169.1 GCA_001464275.1 Actinobacteria bacterium Ga0077560
CTGCAGCTGGTAGATGACCGCGTCCTTGAACCAGAGCGGGTCGTCGGCGATGCCCTCGTTGGGGACCATTCAGTACCTCACCGGATCGATTCGAAGCCGTGCCGGCGCCGGTGCGCCGGCGGATCGCGAGCACGTGCGCGGATGGTTCCGTTGCGGGTCCCTCCGCGACGGAGCCTTCCACACGGAGGGGGCGCTGCGGGGATCATGCACCCGGAACGGCCGGGTGCCCATGCCCGACGGCACAGGTTGTGCCCCACGGCCGACGGGGGCGGCGGGCGGCGACCCCCGCGTCCGTCGTGCGGGACCCGGGGGCGTGTTTGACCTCTCCGCCGGGGGGGCACCAGTGCCGGGATGGAACAGTGGCCGGGGTCCCCCGCACCGCTCGGCGCCACGTTCGACGGCGCCGGGACCAACTTCGCCGTCTTCTCGGAGGTCGCCGAGGCCGTCGAGCTGTGCCTGTTCGACCAGGACGGCGCCGAGGAGCGCATCCCGCTCACCGAGCGCGAGGCGTTCGTGTGGCACTGCCACCTGCCCCGCGTGGGGCCGGGGCAGCGGTACGGCTACCGGGTGCACGGCCCGTGGAACCCGGCCGAGGGGTTGCGGTGCAACCCCGCAAAGCTGCTGCTCGACCCCTATGCCCGCGCGGTGGAGGGCGAGGTCGACTGGGCGCCGGCCGTCGCCGGCCACCGGCACGACGACCCCGGGGCGATGGACGACGCGGACTCCGCGCCGCACGTCATGCGATCGGTGGTCATCACCCCGTACTTCGACTGGCAGGACGACCGCCCGCCGCGGCGCCCCTACAACGAGACGGTGATCTACGAGGCCCACGTGAAGGGCCTCACCATGACCCACCCGGACGTGCCCGAGGAGCTGCGCGGGACCTATGCCGGGCTCGCGCACCCGGCGGTCGTCGACCACCTGCTGCGGCTGGGCGTGACGGCCGTGGAGCTCATGCCGGTGCACCAGTTCGTGCACGACGGGTTCCTCCTGGACCGTGGCCTGCGCAACTACTGGGGCTACAACACCATCGGCTTCTTCGCGCCGCACAACGGCTACGCGGCCGGCCGCGGGCCGGGCGACGCCGTGCCGGAGTTCAAGGCGATGGTGCGCGACCTGCACGCCGCCGGCATTGAGGTGATCCTCGACGTGGTCTACAACCACACCGCCGAGGGCAACGAGCGGGGCCCCACCCTGTGCTTCCGCGGGCTCGACAACCGGGCGTACTACCGGCTGTCCGAGGACGACCCCCGCTTCTACCACGACACCACCGGCACCGGGAACACGCTGCTGATGCGCCACCCTCAGGTGCTGCAGCTGATCATGGACTCGCTGCGGTACTGGGTGGAGGAGATGCACGTCGACGGCTTCCGCTTCGACCTGGCGGCGAGCCTGGCCCGCCAGTTCCACGAGGTGGACCGGCTGTCGGCCTTCTTCGACCTGGTGCACCAGGACCCCGTGGTGAGCCGGGTCAAGCTCATCGCCGAGCCCTGGGACCTGGGCCCCGGCGGCTACCAGGTGGGGAACTTCCCCCCGCAGTGGTCGGAGTGGAACGGCCGGTACCGCGACACGGTGCGCGACTACTGGCGGGGCGAGCCCGCGGCGATCGGCGAGTTCGCGGCGCGGATCGCCGGGTCGAGCGACCTGTACCGCGACGACGGCCGCAAGCCCATGGCCTCGGTGAACTTCGTGACCGCCCACGACGGATTCACGATGCGCGACCTGGTGTCCTACAACGAGCGCCACAACGCGGCCAACGGTGAGGACAACCGGGACGGCGAGTCACACAACCGCTCCTGGAACCACGGCGTGGAGGGACCCACCGACGACCCGGAGATCCTCGCGCTGCGGGGCCGCCAGCAACGGAACATGCTCGCCACGATCCTGCTCTCGCAGGGCGTGCCGATGCTGCTGCACGGCGACGAACTGGGCCGCACGCAGGGCGGGAACAACAACGCCTACTGCCAGGACACCCCGGTCTCCTGGATCGACTGGTCGGCGGTGGACGCGGATCTGCTTGAGTTCACCCGCCGCGCGGTCGCGCTGCGGGCGGCGCACCCGGTGCTGCGGCGCCGGCGGTTCCCGGACGGCGCGGATCTGCGCTGGCTGCGGCCGGACGGGCAGGACATGCGGGAGGCCGACTGGGACGGCGGGGTCGCCAGGTCCCTGGCGGTGCTGCTCGACGGCACGGCAATCGACGAACCGGGCCCCCGGGGCGAGACGATCGAGGACGACGACCTGCTCCTGCTCATGAATGCCCACGACGCGGCCATCGCGTTCACCCTTCCGGCCGCGCGCGGCGGCGCCTGGCGACGCGTGCTCGACACCGCCGCGGACACGGACGACGCGCCGGCCGGCGAGGTGGTGGAGGTTCCCGGCCGCGCGCTGGTCGTGCTCGCCGCGGGCGGATGACCGACACCCGGTCGGGCCGCGCGCCGGTGTCGACCTACCGGCTGCAACTGCGGGCGGAGTTCACCTTCGCGGACGCCGCCGCGGCGGTGCCGCGCCTGGCGGGCCTGGGCGTGTCGCATTTGTACCTGTCGCCGGTGCTGCAGGCGGTGCCCGGGTCGGCGCACGGGTACGACGTGATCGACCACTCCCGCGTCTCATCGGAGCTGGGCGGCGAGGACGGGCTGCGGGAGCTGGCCGCCACGGCCCACGACCACGGCCTGCGCATCGTGGTGGACGTGGTCCCCAATCACGTGGCGCTGCCGGTGCCCGAGTCGGCGAACCCGCGTCTGTGGTCGGTGCTGCGCGACGGGCCCGACTCCCCGTCGGCCCGCTGGTTCGACGTGGACTGGTCGGCGGGCGCCGGGGCGATCCTGCTCGCGGTGCTGGGCGACCGGATCGGCCGGTGCGTGGCGGATGGGCAGATCACGCTCGACCGCTCCGGTGCGGAGCCCGTGCTCCGGTACTTCGACCACGTGTTCCCCGTCCGGCCGGGCACGGAGGGGCTGCCGCCGGCGGAGCTGCTCGATGCCCAGTGGTACCGGCTCGCCCACTGGCGGGTTGCCGACGAGGAGCTCAACTACCGCCGCTTCTTCGACGTGGACACGCTGGCGGGCGTGCGGGTGGACGACCCGGCGGTCTTCGACGCGATGCACGAGGTGCTGCTGCGCCTGCACCGCGACGGCGTGATCGACGGATTCCGCATCGACCACCCCGACGGCCTGGCCGACCCCCGCGGCTACCTCACGCGCCTGCGCGAGGTGACCGGCGGGGCGTGGGTGGTGGTGGAGAAGATCCTGGAGGGCGACGAGCGCCTGCCGGAGGACTGGATGTGCGCCGGCACCACCGGCTACGAGACGATCGCCCGGCTGCAGGAGGTGCTCACCGACCCCGGCGGCGCCGCGCCGCTGGCCGCCCTGTGGGGCGCCGCGGACGACACCGACGCGACCTTCGCCGACGCCGCGCGGCGCGGGAAGCGCGACGTGCTGGACGGCCCGCTGCGGGCCGAGGTGAACCGGCTGGTGGACGTTGCCGCCGGGATCTGCCGGGCCGACCTCATGCTGCGCGACCTCACCCGCAGGGGGCTCGAGGAGGCCCTTGTGGAGGTGCTGGCGGCGTTCCCGGTGTACCGGGCGTACGTGGTGCCCGGCGAGTCCGCCGGACCCGAGGCCGTCGCGGCGGTCGAGCTGGCCGCCGAGGTCGCATTGCGGGCGCTGCCCGGGCGGCGGGAGGAGGTGGAGCTCGTGGCCGCGCTGGCGCTGGGCGCCGCCGGACGCGATGCGCTGCGCGACGAGTTCTGCGTGCGCTTCCAGCAGACCACGGGCCCCGTCATGGCCAAGGGGGTGGAGGACACCGCCCTGTACCGGTGGGTGCCGCTTGCGGCGCTCAACGAGGTGGGCTGCGACCCCGGCACCGTGGGCGCCAGCCCCGACCGCCTGCACGCCTGGGCGCAGGACCGCAGGGAGCGGTCGCCCGACGGGATGAACGCGCTCTCGACGCACGACACCAAGCGCTCGGAGGACGTGCGCGCCCGGCTGCTGCTGCTGTCGGAGTGCACCGCCGAATGGGCGGAGCTGCTCGACGATCTGCGGGACGCCGCCGACCACCTGCGCGACCCCGCGGTGCCGGTGCACCCCGCCGACGAGTACCTGCTGTGGCAGACCGCGGTGGGGGCGTGGCCCATCGATGCCGAGCGCCTGTCGGCGTACATGGTGAAGGCCCTGCGGGAGGCGAAGGTGCGCTCCGGCTGGACGGCGCCCGACACCGCCTACGAGGCCGCCGTGGCGGGTCTGGCCGCGGCCGGTGTCGCCGATGCCGAGATCGCCGGCCGCATCCGCGCGTTCGTGGACGACCTGCACGAGGGCTGGCGTGCCAATCTGCTCACCCAGAAGCTGCTGCAGCTGGCCCTTCCCGGTGTCGCCGACGTCTACCAGGGGACCGAGGTGGTGAACCTCTCGCTCGTGGATCCCGACAACCGCAGGCCGGTGGACCATCCCGCGCTGGCGGCGCGACTGGCCAGGCTGGACGCTGGGGGCCGGCCGGCGGACCTGGACGACGAGAAGCTGCTGGTCACCAGCCGCGTGCTGCGGCTGCGCCGGCAGCACCCGGGGTGGTTCACCGGGGCCGCCGCCGGCTACGAGCCGCTGGCGACCACCACCGCGCACGCGGTGGGCTTCGTGCGCGGCGGCGCCGTGGCGGTGGTGGGCACGCGACTGCCCATGGTGCTGGCCCGGGACGGCGGGTGGGGCGCCGCGCAGGTGGCCCTCCCGGACGGCCGCTGGCGGGACGCGTTCTCGGACGGGGCGCGGCTCGAGGGGATGGTGCACGTGGACGCGCTGCTGTCCGCCCTGCCGGTGGCACTGCTGGTGCGCGAGGGCGCGTGATCACCCCGCGGGTGTGGGCGCCGCATGCGCGGTCGGTGGCGCTGGTGGCCGCGGGGGCCGAACGGCCCCTGCGGGACGCGGGCGGCGGCTGGTGGGAGCACGCGGCGGGGCTGGCACACGGTGACCGGTACGCGTTCCGGGTGGACGGCGGGCCGCCGCTGCCCGACCCGCGGGCGGTGCGTCTGCCGGAGGGCGTGCACGGCCCGGCGGAGGCATACGACCACGGCCGGTTCGCATGGACCGACGACGGATGGACCGGCCGCCCGCTGGCCGGCGGGGTGATCCACGAGGTGCACGTCGGCACGTTCACCCCGGCCGGCACCCTCGACGCGGCGGCGGAGCGGCTGGCATACCTGGCCGAGCTGGGGATCACCCATGTCGAGCTCATGCCCCTGGCGTCCTTCGACGGCCCGCGCGGGTGGGGGTACGACGGCGCGGGGATCTGGGCGGTGCACGAGCCGTACGGCGGGCCGGACCACGCGGCGGGGCTGGCGGTGGTCCTGGACGTGGTGCACAACCACCTGGGGCCCTCCGGCAACCATCTGGGCGCGTTCGGCCCGTACTTCACCGGCCGTCATCACACCCCGTGGGGTCTCGCGCTGAACCTCGACGACCGCGGGTCCGACGAGGTGCGCGCGTGGATGATCGGCAACGCGGTCTCCTGGCTGCGGGACTTCCACCTGGACGGCCTGCGCCTGGACGCCGTGCAGACGCTGGTGGACGACCGGGCCGTCCACGTCCTGGAGGAGCTGTCGGCCGAGGTGGATGCGCTGGCGGCGTCCCTGGGCCGGCCGCTGACCCTTATCGCCGAGACCGACCGCAACGATCCGCGCACGGTGACGCCGCGGGGCGCCGGGGGCCTCGGCATCCACGCCCAGTGGGACGACGACCTCCACCACGCGCTGCACGCCCTGCTCACCGGTGAGCGGCAGGCGTACTACGTGGACTTCGGGACCCTGGACGTGCTGGCGCACGTGCTGGGCCACGCGTTCCTGCACGACGGCCGGTGGTCGGGGTTCCGGGGGCGGTCGCACGGACGCCCGGTGGACCGCGAGCGCACCGAGGGGTGGCGGTTCGTGGTGTCGCTGCAGACCCACGACCAGGTCGGCAACCGCGCGACCGGCGACCGGCTCACCGCCCTCGCCGAGCCCGCCCTGCTGCGCATCGGCGCGGCGCTGCTGCTGACCTCCCCGTTCACGCCGATGCTGTTCATGGGTGAGGAGTGGGGCGCCTCCACACCCTGGTGCTACTTCACCTCGTTCCCCGACCGCGAGCTGGGCGCGGCGGTCACCGAGGGGCGGCGGCGCGAGTTCGCCGAGCACGGGTGGCCGCTGGAGGACGTCCCGGATCCCCAGGACCCCGCCACCTTCGCGGCCTCGCGCCTGGACTGGGACGAGCGGGGGCGGACGCCGCACGCCGAGACCCTCGACTGGTACCGGCGTCTGATCGCGCTGCGCCGGGACGAACCGGACCTGCGGGACCCGCGCCTGGACCGCGTGCACAGCGAGTGGGACGAGGATGCCCGCTGGATCGTCGTGCACCGCGGCCGGTTCCGCGTGGCCGTGAACCTGGGCGCGGCCGGGGCGAGCCTGCCGCTGGGGGCGACGGGAACCGGGATCCGGCTGGCCACCCCCGACGGCGCCGTGCTGGACGGCGACCGTGTCAGGGTCCCGGGGCGGGGCTGCGCGATCGTGGCGACCTGACGCGGGTCGCCACCAGACGCTGCATGCGCGCGCCGGCCTCCCGCGCGAACCGCAGCTGCAGCCCCCGGCCGAACATGCGGAAGCCCCACCGCACGACCGGGTTCGCGACCCGTGCCGGCTTGGAGACGGCGTGGATGCGGAACCACACCTCCCCCGTGCCGGTGTCCTTGACGGCCCAGAAGTCCATCTGGCCCATCTCCAGGTGCCCCTCCAGGGTGCGGTAGCCCCAGCCCCAACGCTCCAGGCGGCGGCCGTCCTCGGTGACCACGTCCCCGCCGGCGTGCACGACCCGCGCGCCCAGGTGCCAGGTGCGGCCCAGGAACCGCCCCCGCAGGAGCATGTCGCGGCCCTGCAGGGGGGCGTCCGGGTCGTAGACCGCGCGGATCAGCCGCGGGTCGGCGAAGGCGTAGTCGCGCACCAGATCGCGGGCCACCGCCCACGGCCCGTCCGGCAGCGGCGGTCCCGGCGGCTCGCCCTCGAGCGGGAACGCGTGGTCGTCCACCACCCAGCCCTCGCCCGGCCCCACGTCCTCCAGGGATGCGTGCGGGAAGTTGACGCGCCGTCCCGCGAGGGCCGCCAGGTCGCGGCGCACCCGTCGGGACCCCGCCGCGTCAGCCGTGGTCATCGGGATAGGTCCGCGTCTCCACCACGACGGGCCCGGGCTCCCCGCCGGCGGTGACCGCGACGCCGCGGCAGAACTGCGCCCACATGTAGAGCTGCGCCTCGCGGGCGAGCCGCAGGGGGCCGTACACCAGGCCGAACGTCCGGTCGCCGCTGCGGGCCGCCGACTCGATCTCGAACACCAGGTCATCGCCGTCCATCCGGGCCCGGAACTCGATCTCGCCGGCCTCCATGTGGCCGTTGAGCGTGCCGAGCCGGAACGAGGCGGGGGAGCGGTCGGCCACGCGCACGGGCCCGTTCCACGGCCCGGGCATCCACACCAGATACTCGTCGCCCTCGCGCATCTCGCCCAGGCGTCCCGCGGTCTTCACGAACCGCGCCACCTCGAACGGCGCCGCCGCGTTCGGGTCGCGGGCGATCGCGTCGATCACCGCCTCCGGCGCCAGCCGTGGATTCCGTACGCGGATCGCGTAGCGCCGCCGGAACGACGGGCCGGCGCCGTCCGCGCGGGACTGGACGTCGGCCGGGTCGCCCGGCACCGGCCGGTCGGTGATCCCCGGGTCCCTGCCGGCCATCACCGCGCTGTGACGCTCGATCCGCATCTGGGAGGACGCGTGCCGCCACAGCGCCAGCGCCAGGCCGGCGCCCCAGCCGGCGGTCCACCTCACCCGGACCGCCGCGGCCATCACCGGGTCGGTGGGGCTCCTCATGCCGGGGCCAGCGCCCGGACCGCGCGCGTCCGGCGATGGACCGCCAGGCGGTCGGCCAGGTCGCGCAGCCGGGCCTCCCGCCCGTCCACCACGTCCGGCGCCGCGACGCCGGCGTCGTCGAGGGCGGCCCAGGCGCTCGCGGTGAGCTCCAGCAGGGCCAGCGCGGCGTCCAGCTCCTGGAGGTCCGACAGCGGAGACCGCCCGGCGATGCGCCCGTTGAGCTTGAGCACGCCGAGCCGCTCGCCCACGACGGCCGCCGCGATCCGCAGGCGCGGGGGCGCGGCGCCCACCTGGCGCAGGAACGAGGTGAACGTCTCCTCGTCGTCGCGCAGCGCCTCGGCGGTCCCAGCGAGCAGCGCTCCCATCCCGGGCTCCGTGGCCGAGTCCCGCATCCGCTGCGCCAGACGGCGGCCGCCGCGGAGCACGGCGATGCGCTCGGAGAGGTAGATGCGCAGTGCGGTCCGGTCATCCATGTCCGGGTGACTACCCGTCGCCGGCCACGGCGAACCCGGGACCCGCCTACCGGGGCAGCTCCCCGGTGCGCGCCATCCGGGCCACGAGCGTCAGCACCCCGGGCGGGGTGCGCCCGGAGCCGTCCTGGAGGTAGTGATCCAGGCCGGCGACGACCCGGACGCGGGTGGGGGCGCCCACGTCGGCGCGGGCGCGGGCCAGGCGGCGGGCGTCGGCGGCCGGCACCACGCCGTCGGCGGTGCCGTGGATCATCAGCACCGGCTGCGGCACGGCCGCGGCGTCCCGGCGCGGGTCGGCCCGCAGCAGCCGCCCGGCGGTGCGGTCCCCCACCAGCAGGGCCAGGAGCACGCGGGTCCGCGTGCCGGTCTGCGTGAGGCTCCCGAGGGGGCGGCCGGGGGCGGCCAGGGTCACCACCGCGCGCACCGGGGCCCCCAGCACGGCGGCGCGCAGCGCCAGGTTGCCGCCCTGGCTGTGCCCGACGAGGGTCAGCCGGCCCGGGGCCACCTCGGGCCTCGCGCGCAGCGCGCGCACCGCGGCGACGGCGTCCGCCGCGAGCGGCCGGGGGTCGAGCCATGCCAGATCGGGTCCGGCGGAGTCGCCGATGCCGCGCTTGTCGTAGCGCAGCACGGCGACGCCCCGCCGGGCGAGCGCCGTCGCCCAGTCCGGGTAGGCGCGCCGCCCGAAGACGCCGGTTGCGCCGTCGCGGTCGCTGGGCCCGAAGCCGCCCACGAACACCGCGGCCGGGTGCGGTCCCGGGCCCGCCGGAAGCGTCAGCGTGCCCGCCAGCGAGGGTCCCCCGGGGGCCGAGAAGGTCATCGGCACGTCCCGCACGGCGCCCGTCGCGCCGCCGACCCCCGCGAGCAGGGCGGCGGACGTGATGGCGACGATGACGCGCATGCCCCGACAGTAGCCCCGCCGCCCCCGCGCGGGACGGGGACCGGTGCCCGTGGGACCACGACCGGATGGCGGGACGGTGCCCGACGTTTCGTCCATGAATCGTCCATGTCCTGTCCAAACAGGCGTGCGGTGGGCGAAGATGGGGCACACGGGCCCGAGCACGCGACCCCGGAGGGCACATGACGACCGAGGAGCACCGGGTGGTCCGCCGCCAACTGCGGCTGAGCTCCACGCCGTCGTGCGTGCGGGAGGCGCGGGTGTGGGCGGCACAGGAGGCCACGCTGCGGGGGCTCGGCGAGGACGCGGTGGACGCCGTGCGCCTGGCCCTCTCGGAGGCCGTCGCCAACGTCGTGATGCACGCCTACCCGGGGACGGTGGGCCCCGTCACGGTCTCGGTGCGGTTCGGGCGCCGGATGATGCGCTTCCTCGTGCAGGACGAGGGCTGTGGCCGGGCCGCGGCGGTTCCGGGGACGGCGGGCGCGGGGCTGGGCACCAGCCTCATGCGGGCCATGTGCGACGAGTTCGAGGTCCTGGACGGGCCGCTGGGAACGCGCGTGCTGCTGGGGTTCAGGCTCCCGGCCTGACCGCCCCGGCGATCGACCTGCGCACGGCCGCGCGCAGATGCTCGTCCGCGTCGTGCGGTCCGCCATCGGCGAGCCCGGCCCGGCACGCGGCGAGGTAGGCGGCACCCGGTGGCCGGCGGGGCAGGTCGCGGGAGGTGGTGACGGTCACGGCCGGCAGGCCGTCGATGTCGGGCAGGCGCAGCACGGCGTCGTACTTGCCCCGGGTGCCGTCCTCGCTCAGCACGACGGGCAGTGTCACCACCTGCCCCGGCGCCATCCCGGCGGTGTCCGGAAGCCCGGGGACCGCGAGGCCGTTCTCGCCCGACACGATCCCCAGCAGCTGTCCGGCGGTGAGCCGCCACGCCCGGGCGGGGGATCGCGCGGCGCCGGCGGCGACCTCCACGAACGCCACCCCGCCCTCCCACCGCCGGGATGCGCCGGCGAAATAGAGCGCGTGGGGGATGCGGCACCACCGGCTCGGCGGCGGCGGGCCGTTTCCGATGTAGCGGCGCAGCCGATCCGGATGGGTGTTCGACCCGTACGCGACGTACCAGAGCTCCACGGCGACGCCCTCCGTCCCGGGGGTGGTCGCCACGGACCCTACGTCCCGGCCCCGGCGATAGGAGTGGCCGCGGGGCGGGTACCCACGGGCCACCACCGCCTGGCAGGAGGACCGACGTGCCGCACGACCCCACCCACGATGACGCCCACGCCACGCTCGAGCGCTGGCTTCGCGCCCGCCGAGCGCGCGACGCGGAGGCCCTGCGGGCGCTCACCGCCGAACACGCCGTGTGGGAGAGCCCGGTCAACGGCACCGTCCGCGGACGCGAGCGGCTCGTGGACCAGGTCGCCGCCGCGTGGGAGGACACCGAGGACTTCTCCACGGAGACGCTCTGGATCGAGGTGCGCGGCGATCGCGCCGCGGTGATGGTGCGCAACAGCGGCCGGAGGGGTGAGGGCACCCTCGACTCGCTGCAGACGCTGTTCATCGGCGTCGAGGACGGGCTGATCGCCCACGTGCGCATCGCGGTGGACGACCCCGCGTCGGTCGAGGCGTTCTGGTCGTCGGGGTGATGGTCCCCCGGCGCGCACTGCTCGCGGCCGTCCTGGCCCTGTCGCCGGTGGCGGCGCCGGCCGCCATGGCCGGAACGCTCACGGTGGCGCTGGACCCGCCGTACCAGGAGGGCGTCACGGGCGCCGGCTCGTGGTCGCGCGTCCCGGTGTCGGCCGACTACACGTGCACACCGGGCCCGCTGGAGGCGGTGCTCGACTGCCCCGCGGACGAGATCTTCGGCGACGGCGCGGGGTCGGAGGTGGACGGCCGGCCGGTCCCGGTCGTGCGCTCGGCGCGGTTCGGCACCTTCCCCGTGGGCGAGGACGTCGTCGTGCTCACGGTGGAGATGGCGCCGGGCGTCCCGCTGCGGGTGGACGCGACGGCGCCGCCGGCACCGGTCATCACCCGCCCCCTCGTGGGTGAGGTCGTCCGGCCCCGGGCGATCGTCACGGCCGCCTACACCTGCCCGTTCGCCGGTGACCGCTCGGGCCCCGCCGCGGCCGGGGCCTGCGTGGGCACCGTCGCCGCCGGCGAGCCGCTGCCCACCGGGAGCGCGGACCCCGCGACGTGGGGAGATCGGACGCTCCGGGTGACCGCCCGGGACGCCGCCGGCAACACCGCCGCCGCCTCCGCGGCCTACCGCGTCGAGCCGGCGCCCGTGCCCCCGCCCCCCTTCGCTCCGCCCGGCGACCTGGCGGCCGCCCCTCCGGCCGACCTGACCCCTCCCTCGGCGCGGGCGCCGACACCGCGGCTGCGCAACCCGCGGGCGCTGCGGCCGGCACCGGGTGCCCGCCTGGCCCGTCGCGGTGTGCTGCGCTGGCGCGCCGCGGGTGGTGCCACGCGCTACAACATCCAGGTCTTCCGGATCGCCCCGGGCAGCTACGTGAAGGTGCTGTCGGCGTTCCCGCGGGGCACGTCCCTGCGGTTCCCTCCGCGGCGGCTTGTTCCCGGTCAGCGGTACGCGTGGCGCGTATGGCCGTATCTGGGGGCGCGCGGCCGGTACAGCCGCGCCCCGGTGGGCGTCAGCTGGTTCGTCGCGCGGCGCTGAGCGGCGGGCCGCCGGTACGCTGCGCCGATGACCGGTCGCGTCGTCTACGCCGTGCTCCCCCTGCTGGGCGGTGCGCTCCTGGCCGCCCAGGCGCCCATCAACGCCCGCCTGCGCACCGCGCTCGACTCGCCGCTGGGCAGCGCGGTCGTGTCGTTCACCACGGGTCTGGCGGTGCTGCTGATCGCCCTGGTCGTGACCGGCCAGGCCGGGAACCTGGCCGATGTCGGCGGCGGACCCTGGTGGGCCTACCTGGGCGGCGGGATCGGGGCGTTCTTCGTGGTGGTTGGCCTGCTGGCCGTGCCCCAGGTGGGGGTGACGGTGACCTTCGTCGCCGTCATCGCCGGCCAGTTGATGGCCGCGGCGGTGATCGACCGGTTCGGCCTGCTGGGCGTGGAGGCCGTCGCCGTCACCTGGGAGCGCATCACCGCCGTGGTGCTCGTGGGCGTGGCGCTCGTGCTGCTGCTGCGCCGCTGAGCCGCGGTCAGCCCTCGGGGAGTCCCTCCACCTGGAACAGGTGCCGGGTCCCGGTGGCGGTGAGCAGCTTCGAGACCGACTCCGACGGCCGGATGATCCGCACGCGCTCCTGTCCCAGCAGGTTGCGGGCCTGCAGCAGCCCCCGCAGACCGGTGGAGTCGATGTAGACCACGCCGTGCGCGTCGATGGTGAGGGCGGTCCCCTCGGCGGCGACGCGGGCGAGGGCCTGCATGAACGGCTCGTAGGCGGCCAGGTCGAACTCGCCGTCCAGCGTCGCCAGGGACGATCCGTCGGGACCCGGCCGGACGGCGATCGTGAAGTGCGGCTCCTCGCCGTCGCCCCGGGGCGGCCGGGGGCCGGTGGTCACGGTGGCGCTCACGGGGCGGGCCGGCGGTCTGCGGAGGTGGGGATCGTCACGGGGTCATCATCCACCTCGGTGTGGCCGGGTGTCGCCCGCGAGTGGTGCCGTCGCCGGGCCGAGGTGACGATTCCGTCGAAAATCTGCGTCTGCGCCTGGCCGTGTCTGATGAGCATCCGGCACCGGGTACCCGCGATGCGGCGGGGTCGAAACCACCGGGCGTGCCCCGGCAGGGGAGCACGCCCGGTGGCGACGGGACGTCACACGACGTCAGCCCTCCGCGGCGACGGCCGCGACCACCCGTTCCAGGCGCTCGCCCACCTCGGCGGCGATCGGCTGCAGCGCCGGGTTGCCGACCATCCCCAGCATCTCGGAGGCGGCCACGGCGCTCACGATCGTGCGCCCGTCCTCGACGCGCACGACCACGTTGCAGGGCAGCAGCACCCCGAGCTCCGGTTCGGCCTCCAGCGCCCGTGATGTACGGGTCGCGGTCGAGATCCAGCTTGGCCTTCATCGTGGCCTTCACGTCGATCTCGGTGAGCACCCCGAATCCCTCGGCGGCCAGGGCGTCGCGGGTCTTCGACACGGCGTCCTCGTACCCCAGGTCCACGGTGACCGACAGTGCGTACTGCGGGCGGGCGTCAGGCATCGGACCGTCCCATCGCGGTGGTGAGCGCGATCCGGTTCCAGGCGTTGATGCCGGTGATCGCGATCAGCAGCCGCGCGAACTCCTCGCCGGGGAATGCCTCGGCGGCCTCGGCGACCACGGCGGCCGGCGGCGGGCCCTCGGTGGGGAGCAGGGTCATGGCGTCCGTGAGCGCCAGCGCGGCGCGCTCGCGAGCGGTGAAGCGGTCGGATGACCGCCAGTCGTCCAGCGCGTTCAGGCGCTCGGGATCCTCACCCGCCTTCAGCGCCAGCTCGGCGTGCTCGCCGCCGCAGTGGTCGCAGCCGTTGAGCCGCGAGGCCCGCACCTTCACCAGCTCCAGGAGCCGGGGCTCCAGCATCCCGGCGCGCGTGAGCCCGGCCAGGGCCCGGTAGGCGTCGGCGTTCTCCCGGCGCAGGTCGATCCATGCCATGGGGGGTGAACCGGTGGTCATGCGGTGCTCCTTCGCGTGGTGGTGCGGCAACCATGGGCACCGTACTGCACAACTGTTGAGTTGTAAAGATGGAGGCGTCGGCGCGGACCGCGGATGTCCATTGACCGGATCGCGCGGCGGCCTACCGTGGTGATCACGCCCATGGTCACCGCCGCCGCCCACATCCCCCGTCCGGACGATCCCGGTGAGGCCGTCCGCTACCAGCGTCAGCGCCTTGCCGTCGGCGTCGTCGGCATCGGCCTGCTGGTCGTCGGGACGCCGCTGCTGGCGACCACGGATGCCGCTCGCTCGGCGGCCCGCGACCTGTCGGTGGGACCCGCCCCGGTGGGCGGCGCCCTCGTTGCGGCGGCGCTGGCGGTGCTCGCGAGCCTGATCCTGCTGCCGGTCGACTGGGCCGGGGGCGTGGCCGTCGAGCGGCGCTTCGGCATGGGCGGGGACGGGTGGTGGCGCAGCTTCCTCCCCGGTGTGGCGGGCTGGGTCGCCGCCTGCGCCGCCGGCGGGTTCCTCGTGGGTGCGGCGACCCTCGCCGGTGGAGCCTGGTGGGCGGTGGCCGCGGGGCTCGTGACCGTGGCGATGCCCGTGGCCGCCGTGCTGACCGATGCCGCCGCCCGCCGGTCGGCGGTCCCGGCGACCGCCGCCGAGCAGGAGGCCCTCGCCGCCTCGCTGCGGCCGCTCGGGGTGACGGCCCCCGTCATCGCCTTCACACGCGGGGAGGAGCGCGCCGTCGACGGTGGCTGGGCGGGGCGCACGCTGTTGCTCTCCGCGTCGTGCCGCCCCCTGGTGGGCTCCGACGTGCTGGCATGCCTGGTCGTGCGCGAGCTGGGCCACCGCCGCCGGCGCGACCGGGCGCGGGGGATCGCGGCGGGCACCGCGTGGGCCGCGGCCGCCGCGCCCCTCACGGCGCTGGTGTGGTCCCCGGCGGCCGGCGACACGGGGGTGGTGGTCCTCACCATGGCGGCCACCGCCACCGTGTGGAGCTGGATCGGCCTGCTGGTCCTCCCGACGCTCGGCAGGCGCCAGGTCCTCGCCGCCGACCGGGCCTGGATGGAGGCCGGCGGCTCCACCGAGACGCTGCGCCGCACCATCCGGTTCCTCGCCGACCGGAACCTCGGGAACCCGACGCTGCCGGTGTGGGTGGAGCGGATCTTCCATCCCGTCCCGAGCGTGGCGACCCGCCTCGCGGCCATCGATGCCCGGGAGGCCCGGTGAACCTCATCCCGCGGCTCACCCACGGCCTCGCCGTGCTGGGGCTGAGCCTCATCTCGCGCAGCCTGCACTGCCACGCCGGTCAGGCGGCCCGCTGGCTGCGGCCCCCCGGCTGGATGTGATCCGCGCCGGCGGCCGCTACCAGGGGTGCTTGGCGAAGTCCTTCAGGAAGCAGCCGTACAGGTCCTCGCCGGCCTCGCCCCGCACGATGGGGTCGTAGACCCGCGCCGCGCCGTCCACCAGGTCAAGGGGGGCGTGGAACCCCTCGTCGGCGAGGCGCATCTTGGTGGGATGCGGGCGCTCGTCGGTGATCCACCCGGTGTCGACGGCGGTCATGAGGATGCCGTCG
>LNFL01000170.1 GCA_001464275.1 Actinobacteria bacterium Ga0077560
CACCACGCGCACACCCGTCGCCACCAGCCGGGCCCCGGTCCCGACCGTGATCGTGCCCTTCACGCGGGTGCCCCACAGACGGCAACTCGCCCCGTCCGGCACCCTGAGGTTGTCGACGGTGGCCGCGGCGATGGCACCCCGGCACACCCGCTCCTCGCCCGCCGCGGGCACCGCGGCCAGGCCGGTGGCCACCACCGCCGCCGCCAGCACCGTGCTCATCGTGGTTCGCATCCCCGCCTCCGGTTCGCTCGCTGGAGGAACACTCCCCCGGCCGGGTGAGCAGGGGATGAGTCCGGGATGAGAGATCCCTCATCTGGGCGGTGGCGGTCCGGACACCCTCTGCGCACGATCGTTTGTCCTCATGGCCAAAGCGAATCCCGAAAGGTTGTCCATCTGGCGAATGGGCGCGTCCCCCGAGCGTCCGTACGCTCGCCGCTGCTGGTTGCCCGCGACACCTCACGGGAGGGGACCCTGTGAAGCTCGTGATCGGAATCGTGCGTCCAGAGCGGGCGAACGAGGTACTCGAGGCGCTGCACCGCGCCGACATCCGCGGCTACTCCATCAGCCGCGTGCAGGGCCACGGCGGGGAGGTCGACCGCGTGGAGACCTACCGCGGAACCACCGTGAAGATGGAGCTCTCGGAGAAGCTGCGGTTCGAGATCGCCGTCTCCGAGCCGTACGTCCAGCCCACCATCGACGCCATCTGCGCCGGGGCGCGCACCGGTGAGGTGGGCGACGGCAAGATCTTCGTCCTGGACCTGGAGCAGGCCGTGCGGATCCGCAGCGGCGAGAAGGACGCGGGCGCCGTGACGCCGGTGGGCCAGTGACCGGCATCGACACGGGGGATACCGCGTGGATGCTCATGGCCACCGCGCTGGTGCTGATGATGACCCCGGCCCTCGGGCTCTTCTACGCCGGCCTGGTGCGGTCCAAGAACACGCTCAACACCTTCATGATGTCCATCGCCTCCATGGCCATCGCCACGGTGAGCTGGACGGCGATCGGCTACTCGCTGGCCTTCGACGGTGACGGGCCCCTCATCGGCGGCTTCGGGCACGCGTTCCTGTCGGGCGTGGGCTTCGAGCCGCGCCCGGGGACGACCATCCCCCATCTGCTGTTCTTCGCCTTCCAGGCGAGCTTCTGCATCATCACCACCGCCCTTGTCTCGGGAGCCGTGGTCGAGCGCATGCGCTTCGGGGCCTTCATGGCGTTCGCCGCCGCGTGGTCGGCGCTCGTGTACCCCGTGCTCGCCCACTGGGCGTTCGGCGGCGGCTGGCTCATGGCCCGCGGCGCCCTGGACTTCGCCGGCGGCGTGCCCGTCGAGATGGGCTCCGGGTTCACCGCCCTCGCGCTGGCGCTGGTGGTGGGCGCCCGGAAGGACTACGGGCGCCTGGCGATCCTGCCGCACAACGCCATGTACGTGCTGCTGGGCGCGGGCCTGCTGTGGTTCGGCTGGTTCGGGTTCAACGGCGGCAGCGGCTTCGCCACCGGCAACCCCTCGGTGCTGGCCTTCGTGAACACGCTGGTCTGCCCGGCCTGCACGCTGGTGGTGTGGTTCACCCTGGACCTCATCCGCGACCGCAAGATCACCGCGATCGGCGCCGCCACGGCCATCATCGTGGGCTGTGTGGCCATCACCCCCGCCGGGGGCTACGTGAGCCCCGGGTGGGCCATGGCCCTGGGCGCGCTCGCCGCGGTGCCCAGCCATCTGCTCATCACCTGGCGCACCCGCACCCGCGTGGACGAGACGCTCGACGTGCTGGCCGCGCACGGCATCGGCGGCTTCGTGGGGATCCTGTTCATCGGTTTCTTCGCGCAGGAGTCGTGGAACGGCGTGGCCGACGGGCTTGTGTACGGGAACCCCGGGCAGCTGCTCGACCAGCTGCTGGCGGCGCTCGCCGCCCCGGCCTTCGCGTTCACCGCCAGCTTCATCCTGCTGCGGCTGATCGCCCTGGTGATGCCGCTGCGCGCGACGCCGCGCGAGGAGGCCCTCGGCATGGACGTGGTCTTCCACGGAGAGGAGGCCTACATGACCGGCGAGGGGGCGATCCTCATCGCGGCGCCACCGGACGACGCGCCGCAGCCGGCAGCGCGCTGACAACGGGTCGGGGAGGGGCGCCGTCGGGCCGTCCCTCCCCGCCCCGGCTGATCAGGCGTGGTGCGGGGCGTGCGCGGACCGGGGGATGCTCGCGGCGACCGCCGCCCCGGCCAGGCCGCACAGGCCGCACACCACGAACCCGGGCACGAAGTCCGACGCCTCGAGCCGTATCCCGGCGGTCGTCTGCAGGGTCGCCTCCACGACGGCGACGCCCACCACGAACCCCACCTGCCGCACCACGTTGACCACGCCGCTGCCCACGCCGGCCCGTGGTCCGGCCACGGTCGCCATGGCCCCGCCCACCAGCACCGGGAACGAACATCCCACGCCGATGCCCGCGAGCGCGCACAGCACCACCACGCGCACCGGGTCGGGCTCACCGCCGAGGGTCGCGAGCAGCAGCACCGCGGTGCCGAACACCGCCAGTGCCGGCGCGGCGATCACCCGCACGCCGACGCGGTCCGACAGGCGCCCGGCGATGGGACCCGACACGAACGCGAACAGCGAGAACGAGAGGACCGTGAAGGCCGCCTTAAGGGGTGAGTACGCCCACACGGCCTGCAGCAGCACGGCCAGGGCGTAGGTGGACCCCAGCAGCCCCAGTCCCAGCAGGAAGATCGTGGCCGAGGACCGGCCGAACGCCGGCGATGCGAAGAGGCGCAGGTCCAGGATCGGCTCCCGCACCCGTAGCTCGGCCCTCAGGAACGCCGCGAAGGTGACGGCGGCGACCGCCAGGAGCCCCACCACGCGGAGCGACCCCCAGCCCCACGCCGCTCCCTCGACCAGGGCGAGGTTGAGGCTGAACAGCGACACCGACATGGTGGCGATGCCGGCCCAGTCGACGGTGCCGCTCGCCGTGGGATCCCGCGACTCCGGCACCAGGCGGAGCGCCAGCACCAGCGCGACGGCGCAGATCGGCACGTTCACCCCGAAGATCCAGTGCCAGGACAGCAGGTCGGTGAGGATCCCCCCGAGGGGCGGCCCGGCCGCGGCCCCGCCGGCGGCGACCGCCCCCCACGCGCCGATGGCCGTGCCGCGCTCCCGTGGCGGGAAGGCCAGCACGACGATCGCCAGCGCCACCGGCAGCATCACCGCGGCGCCCGCGGCCTGCAGCACGCGGAACCCGATCAGGGCGCCGATGGACGGTGAGAGCGCGCATGCCAGCGATGCCAGGCCGAACATCGCGATCCCCGCCGCCAGCCAGCGGCGACGGCCCTGCAGGTCCGCGAGGCGCCCCGCCGTGACCAGCAGCACCGCGAACGTGAGGTTGTAGGCGTTCAGCACCCAGGTCGCGGTCGCGAAGTCGGTCCCCAGGTCCGCCGTGATCGACGGCAGGGAGATGTTCACGATGGAGATGTCCATGACCGCGATGAACACGGCGAGGGACACCACGGACAGGATGAGCCAGCGGCGTGGGTCGCCGGCGACGGCGAGTGGGAGCTGGGCGGTCATGTCCGGGAACGTACCCCTCACACGGGCCCACGCCCCGGAGCCGCTACCGTGCGGCCACCCCTACCCCACGGAGGCCATGGTGCGGACCGAGTACGACATGGTGGTGATCGGCGGCGGGATGGCCGGCCTGAACGCCGCCCAGCGGGCGGTGGACGCGGGCCTGAGCGTCGCCGTCATCGAGCGGGACCGCCCGGGCGGCACGTGCCCCATCCGGGGCTGCATCCCCACCAAGGCGCTGGTTCGCAGCGCGGAGATCGCCCACGAGGCGCGCCGCGCCGCGGAGTTCGGCATCCGGGTCGGCGAGGTGGAGGTGGACTTCGCCGCCGTGATGGAGCGCGTGCGCGGCATCATCGACCGCGGGGCCCGGGCCACCAAGGAATGGATCCTGGACCTGGAGGGCGCCACCCTGTTCGAGGGTGAGGGGTCGTTCGCCGGCCCCGGCGAGGTGCGCGTGAACGGCCACGTGATCACGGCTCCGCGGATCGTGGTGGCCACCGGTGCCGTGCCGGGCGTCCCGCCCATCCCCGGCATCGACGAGACCCCGTACCTCACCAGCGACGACGTGCTACAGCTCAGCGAGCTTCCCCGGCGCCTGCTGATCGTGGGCGCGGGGCCCATCGCCCTGGAGCTCGGTCAGGCGCTCGGCCGCCTGGGCTCCCGCGTGACCATGGTGGAGGTCCAGCCGCGGCTGCTCATGAACGACGAGCCCGAGCTGGTGGAGGTGCTGCTGGAGCGCCTGACCGGGGAGGGCCTGGAGATCCTCCCCGGCGCCGCGGTCCACGGGGTCCGCCCCGGCGACGGCGGGGGCGTGCGGATGTCGATCTCCCACGAGGGCGCCGACCGGGAGCTGGAGGGCGACGCGCTGCTCATTGCCACGGGCCGCGCCCCGGCCGTGGCCGAGCTGAACCTCGAGGCCGCCGGCATCGGTGACAGCCGCCGGGGCATCCCGGTGGACGAGCACCTGAAGGTCCGTGAGGGCGTGTGGGCCGCCGGCGACGTCCTCGGCCCGCCGTGGGGGGCGTTCACCCACGTCGCCCGCCGGCTGGGCAACGAGGTGGTGGAGCAGGCCGTCGGGCTCTCCGACGGGCCGGTCGATCAGGACATCGGCCCGCGGGCGATCTTCACCGACCCGGAGCTGACCGCCGTGGGCCTCACCGAGCAGCAGGCGCGCGAGGCCGGCCACGAGGTGCGCGTCGCCACCCGCGCCTTCCAGGGCGGCAAGGCCCGTGCCTGGGGCGAGGAGCACGGCATGGCGAAGGTGATCGCCGAGGCGGGGACCGGGCGCATCCTGGGCGCCCACGTCCTGGGGTACCACGCGGCGGACCTCATCCACCCGGTGGCGGTGGCGATGCAGGCGGGCACGGGCGCGGTGGAGCTCATCCGGCGCACGATGCACGTGCACCCCACGCTGGGCGAGGTCGTGAAGTTCGCGGTGCAGGAGGCGGGCGCCTGAGCCGGCGGCTCAGGTCACCTGGATGACGCGCAGCACGTCGGTGGTGCTCGACCGGCCGTCCGCGCCGGCGAGCACCACAACGACGTCGCCGGGGCGGACGTGCCCCTCGGTGCGGGCGGTCTGGACCGCCTCGCGCACCATCGCCTCGTTGTCGGCGAACCCGGACAGCGTCATGGGGGTGGCGCCCCAGCTCACCGACAGCTGCCGGCGCACGCGCTCGTCGGGGGTGAACCCCAGGATCGGCGTGGTCGGCCGGTAGCGCGCGATCGCCCGGACGGTGAAGCCCGTGCGGGTGAGGCACAGGATGGCGTTGGCGCCCACCTCGTGCGCGACCCGCCAGGCGGCGTCGGTCATGGTGTCGGTGATGCGCTGGTACCGGCCGGCCCGCCCCTCGGGGGCGTTCACCCGCAGCCGGGTGACCAGCCGCGTCCAGCCCTCGACGTCGAAGTTCGCGTCGGCCCGCTCGCACAGCCGGGCCATGGTCTCCACCACCCGCACCGGGTCGGCGCCCATCGCCGTCTCCCCGGAGAGCATGACCGCCGACGAGCCGTCGAAGACGGCGTTCGCCACGTCGGAGGCCTCGGCGCGGGTGGGCGTGGGGGCCTGCACCATGGACTCCAGCATCTGCGTGGCGGTGATGGCCGGCCGGCCGTGGGCGATGCACTCCCGGATGATGTGCTTCTGCAGGTGCGGGAGCTCCTCGATGGGGCACTCGATGCCCAGGTCGCCGCGGGCGATCATCACGGCGCCGGCGGCGTCCAGGATCCCGGCCAGGTTGTCCACCGCGCTGCGGGTCTCGATCTTTGCCACCACCAGCGGGCCCCGCGGGTGCGGCTCGGTGAACAGGCGACGCACGTCGTGCGCCGTCCGGACGAACGAGATGGCCACCATGTCCACGCCCGCCCCGACGAAGGCGTCGAGGATGCGCAGGTCGTCGGGCGTGGGCGTGCTGATCCGGAGCCGCTCCGAGGGGATGTGCACGCCGGGCCGGCCGGTGAGCCGGCCACCGTGGCTCACGATCGCCTCCAGGTGGTCGGCGTGCGTGCCAACCACCTCGATGTCGATGGCGCCGTCGCCGAACGCGATGCGGTCGCCCACCTCGATGCCGTCCAGCAGCCCGGGGTAGTCGACCTCCACGGTCTGGGCGGTCGAGCGATCGTTGCCGGGAACCAGGCGCACCCGCTGCCCGTCGACGATGTCCACGCCGTCGCGGCCGAAGCTGGCGGCGCGGATCTTCGGGCCGGGCAGGTCCACCAGCGTCCCCACCGGGCGCCCCATGTCCTCGGCGATCCCCCGGATGCGGGCGTGGATGGCCAGCGCCTCCTCCACGGTGCCGTGCGAGAGGTTGAGGCGGGCGGCGTCCATACCCGCGGCGATCATGGCGCGCAGCACCGGCTCGGACTCCGACGCGGGACCGATGGTGGCGAGGATCTTGGTGCGGCGTGGGGCGGGCTTCATGGCCGGGGCATCATAGGCGCGCGGGCAGAGGGGCCCGAGTTGCATCCGCCCATTTGCCCCCACCGGCCGCGCATGGTTGGGTTCCCGGCGCGGTTCGCATGTCATGCCCCGGGGGAGACGTTGGGCGGAACGGATGCCGGGCCCCGGGATGGGGGCGCGTCGATGCTGCGGCGCCTGCGCGACCGCGTGTTCTGGACGCCCTGGACGCCGAGGGCGGCCACGATCATCGCGGTCGCGATCTGCCTGCTGGGCGCGGGGATCATCGCGCTGAGCCGGCCGAGCCCCGAGCGTGCGGCGATCATCTTCATGAGCGGCGCGGCCTGGGTCGGGCTGGGCGCCTACGACCGCACCCGCGAGACCCGGCCGATGGGGGCGATCGCGGTCATCGTCGGCCTCGCCTGGTTCGTCGGCCGCTTCGACGACGCCGAGCATCGCCTGCTGTTCACGATCGGGCAGGTGGTCGGGCTGCTGGACGTCCCCGTCGCCACCATGGCGCTCATCACCTTCCCCGTCGGGCGGTTCAGCCGCTCCCCCGCCGCGCTCGATCCTTCCACCGGCCGCATCGACCCGCGCAGGGCGCGGAGCATGCGCCGATTCGTCGTCGCCATCGCGATCTGGGCACTGCCCCTGAACCTGTGGGTCCTGTTCACCCCGGAGCCCTCGACACTGTGCAACTGCGCCGGCAGGAACATGGTGGTCGCCGATCTGCCCGTGCTGGTGGGCGTGATGCAGGTCGCCCAGACCCTCGCGATCATCGTGCTGGGCGTCCTGCTCGTCATGTGGTTCGAACGCGGGGTGCGGCGCCGCGGCCCGTTGCACCGCGATGCCCACACCCCGCTTCGCATCGCGGTCTGGGCGATGGTCGGCGCGTTCTGCTCCTACATCGTGGCCTCGGCCATCGGTTCGGACGACCTCACCCGGTGGGCATCCCTCGCCTCGAAGGTCGTGTTCATGCTCGTGCCGGTGCTCTACGGCTTCGGGCTGTTCCGCTGGACCCAGATGGAGGACGTCGCCGCCGTGGCCCTCGAGCGCTCACCCGCCCAGGGGGCGGACGAGGTGGAGCGGGCGCTGCGCGCGGAGCTCCGCGACCCGGGCCTGCGGATCGTGACCCCGCCGGTGCCGGTCGACCATGGCGACCCCCGGCGCACCGAGGTGCGCGCGCCCGACGGCACCGTCCTCGCGGTGGCCGAGCACGACATCCGGGTGCCCGACTCCACCCTGCTCGACCGCGCGCTGGCGTGGGCGGGCCGGCGGCTCGCCCCGGCGGGGTCCACCGACCATCCCGACGAGGTGGCCGCGTGGCGGGAGCGGATCGGGACGCTCACCGACGCGGAGCTCGCCACGGTGGAGCTCCTGAGCCGGCAGCGCACCAACCAGCAGATCGCGGATGAGTTCGTCCTGTCGCTGGGGACGGTGCAGAACCGGGTGAGCCGCATCTACCTGCGGCTCGGCCTCGCGGCGCTCACGCGTCGCGAGCGGGCGGCGGTGGTCGCGCGTCTGGGAGACCTCATCCGGGCCGAGCGTGAGCGCCGGATGGCGACGGACGAGAGTCCGTAACCCGGCCGGCGCAGGTGATGAGGAAACTCACCTGGAGAACGTGCCTGCTCAGGTGACAATCGGCGTGGCCGCCCCGAACCCCGTCCGGCGGCTCCCCGGCACAGAAGGAGTGGCCCCGTGGCCCACCCGATCCCCACGCCCGGTTGGTGGGTGACGCATCTCGACGACACCGTCGATGCGTGCCCCTCGGCGGTCCACGCCCACGACGAGGACGCGGCCATGGTGCGCGCGGCGATCATCGTGGGACGGCACCACGGCGCCGAGGTGGTCGTCATGAGCGGGCTGGCCGACGGCCCCGTCCGGCGCCTGCGCGGGATCCCGCACCCCACCTGAGCCGCCATCCGGGCCGAGCACCGCTCGGTCCTGCGGGCGCTGACGGATGACGGCCGGCGGCGGCCATGCGACGCTGCCGCCATGCCCCGGCCCCGACCCGTCCCCGGTCGCCCGCGTCGCATCGCGGTCGCGGCGGTGTGGGGATGGTCGATCATGGCGGGGGGCGTGTTCCTCTGCGGGCCGGAGGGCGAGCTGCTGTCCCCCGGGATCTCCCGCACGCTGCATCTGGCCGTGCTGGCCGTCGCCGCCGTGGGCCTGGTGGTCGCGCTCCGCAGACCGGCGGCCGGCGGCTGGGTCCTCGCCGTCGCCGCGATCGCGCTCGGAACGCTCGCCTCGGTGGAGTACACGCCGACCGCCGCGTTCATGGCCACGGCGATGTTCCTGCTGCCTGCATTCGCCCTGCTCGCCGCGGACCAGCCCGATCGGGGGGAGGCCGCGACGTGGGCGGTCGCCGCCGCATGCCTGGTCCTGCTGGGCGGTGGCTGGATCGCCGCCGATCGCGTCCACCGCACCGTCTTCGGCCCGTTCCACCCGCCATCCCTCACCCCCGCCCTCCCCACGGTCTCGGTGCGCTGGATGTGGAGCGGCGGGGTCACCAGCAGCACGTTCCAGGTGGTGGCGCGCCTGCGCCGGCCCGGGGCGACGGCCACGCTGCTGGTGGGACGGCGTCCGGACCTGACGGACGCCGTCGCCGGCACCACCGTCCGGGCCGACGACGACGGCATCGCGCGGCTCGCGGCGGCCGGGCTGGACGCGGACACCCGCTACCACTACGGCATCGAGGTCGACGGCCGACTGGACGACCCGCGGCGCGGCACCGTCCGGACGTTCCCCGACGGCCCGGCCTCGTTCACCATCGCCGTCGCCTCCTGCGCCACCACCGGGTCCAACGGCAGGGTGTTCGACGCCATCCGGGAGGCGCGACCGCTGCTGTACGTGCAGACCGGCGATCTCTTCTACGCGAACGTCGGCGGCAACCAGCGACGGCGTTTCCTGTCCGCGTACGACGCCACGCTCACCGCACCCGCCCAGGCGGCGCTCTACCGGGCGGTTCCCATCGCCTACGTCTGGGACGACCACGACTACGGCACCAACGACTCCGGCCGGAACGCCCGCAGCCGCCCGGCCGCGATGGACACCTACCGCAGGCTGGTGCCGCACGGCCCCCTCGCCCTTCCCGGCACCGAGGCACCGATCGCCCAGGCCTACACGATCGGGCGGATCCGCCTGCTGCTCACCGACACCCGCTCGGCCCGCGACCCCGCCTCGGCCGCGGACGGTCCCGCGAAGTCGATGCTGGGCGACCCACAGCGCCGGTGGCTGATCGACGAGGCCGCCCGCGCGGCGCGTGCCGGGCTCCTGCCGGTCTGGGTGAACCCCAACCCCTGGATCGGCCCCGCCACCGCCGGGGCCGACGGCTGGGCGGGCTATGCGACCGAGCGCCGCCGCATCGCGGACGCGTTCGCGGCGAGGGGGGTCGGCGCACTGGTGATGCTCAGCGGCGACGCCCACATGGTGGCCGCCGATGACGGCACCAACAGCGGCTACCGCACCGGGGGAGGCGGCGGCTTCCCCGTGCTGCAGGCCGCGGCGCTGGACGAGCTCGGCACCGTCCGGGGCGGCCCCTACAGCGCCGGGGCGCGGGGCGGGGCGGGTCAGTGGGGGCTCATGCGCGTCACCGACGACGGCGGGGGGACCATCCGCGTGCGGCTGGAGGGGCGCGACTGGAACGGCCGCAGGATCCTGGGCGTGGACGCCACCCTGCCGGTCCGGGTGCCCGCGCGGTGAGCGCGCTCGACCCGTCCCGGGTGACCGCCCTGGTGCCGTGCCACATCGAACCGCCGGACACGGAGCTGCTGGACGCGCTGCTCATGCACGTCGCCGCCGTGCTGGTGGTGTGCGACGGCATGCCGCCCCACGCCCGGCCCATCGCGCCGCGCCCCGGCGTGAGCGTGCTGCGGCTTCCGGTGAACCGCGGGAAGGGCCATGCGCTGTCGGCCGGCGTGGCCCGCCTGCTGGGCCATCGGCGGGTCCCGGAGGCGGTCCTGGTGGTGGACTCCGACGGCCAGCACCCGCCGGAGCTCGCCCCGCGGTTCATCGCCGCGGCGAGGACGGCGGAGCTCGTGGTGGGCGACCGGTTCGGCGACCTGCGGTCCATGCCGGTGCTGCGACGCGCCGCGAACCGGGCGGCGAGCGGTCTTCTGGCATCGGTGACGCGTCCCGACGTGCGCGGGCGGGACACCCAGTGCGGCATGCGGCTGTTGCGGGGCCGCGCCCTGCACGAGATCCCGCACCCGGTGGGTCGCTACGAGGCCGAGACCCTCCACCTCAAGCGATGCCTGCGCGCCGGCATCGCCGTGTCATGGGTGCCCGTCCCCGCCGTCTACGACGGCGCGCCGAGCTCGTTCCGGCCGGTCCGCGACGTGGTCCGGGTCGCCGTCGCGTCGCTGCGCTGAGCGCGGCACGTCCCGCGGAGCGGTCCACGGCCCGACGATTCCCACGCGCTCGGCGAGGGCGTACGCGAACCGCGCCGCCACCACGCCCAGCCCGGCCCCGAGCACGACGTCGGTGGGGAAATGGGCCCCGGCCATCACGCGCGTGACGCCGATGAGCGCGGTGAACGCCCACAACGGCACCGCCAGGGGCGGGGCCAGCCGGGCCACCACCACCACCATCGCCACCGTCACCACCACATGGCCGCTCGGGAACGACGGATAGGGCGCCCACAGGTGGTCGCCGACGGTGATGCCGGTGATCACCTCCTCGGGCCGGGGCCGTTCCCACGCGAGCCAGATCACGCGCACGCACAGGAAGGACACCACGCCGGCGAGGGCCGCCAGCAGCGCGCCGTGGAGGGGGATGCGCGGGCGCGCCAGCCACCCGGCCACCGCCCCGGCCACCGCCAAGACCGCGTAGTTGCGGAAGTCGGGGCTCACCAGGAGCCGGTCCACCCAGTCGGCGCGGGGCCGCATGGCGTGCACCGCCCGGAACACCGCCTCGTCGATCGCGGCCATCGGAGTGCGCGCGACGACGAGGCCCAGGCCCGCCGTCACGGCGGTCGCCGCCAGCAGCCCGGCCAGCCAGCGCAGCGACCACCTCAGCGGCGGCGGCGTCAGGACGGGGCGCGGCATCCGGGCGCCCCGGGCCCTGGCGAGCATGGTGAGCGGCACCAGCGCCCCGGCGGTGGCGACCGCGCCGACCACCAGCAGCGTGCGGTAGGTCCCGCTGATCTGGATGGCCCACCCCACGGCCGGCAGCGCCACGGCGCCGGCGACACTGCGCACCGCGAAGAACACCGCCGTGTACGCGCCCACCTCGCCCGGCGGGATGAGCGACGAGTAGAGCGGGAAGCCCACCGTCGACAGGACCCCGAAGCCGGCAGCTGCGGCGATCAGTCCCGGGGCCGCCTCGAGCACGCTCGACGCCGGCGCCATCGCCGCGAAACCGGCGCTCATCGCCACGACGCCGGCGACGAGCAGCGTGAGGTGCCGGTCGTCGTCCTTCGCCGCGCCCGCGGCCAGCATGGCCGCGCCGGTGACCACGCCGAAGACCACGAGCCAGAGCCCCGCCTCCGCGGTCCCGAGGCCCAGCACGCGTTCGGCGTAGAGCACGAAGAACGTGGGAAGCGCCGCGTACCCCAGCACCCACAGGCCCTGGGCGGCGATCACCAGCCGCACGCCCGGGCGGCACGCGACCCGCAGGAAGTAGGCCGGGCCCACGTGTCCGGTGGGCGGCACGGCGGCGGGCGGGGCCTCCCGGCGGCGCATCGCGGCGACCGTCGGAATGGCCAGGAGCCCCACCAGCACGGCCGCCGCGGCGAACGGCGACCAGCCGTGCCGCTCCAGCAGGGCGCCGCCACCCGCGACACCCAGCAGGCCGCCACCGAGGAGCGCGAGCTCCTCGGCCCCCGTGGCGCGGGCACGCGCCCGCGGCGGGAAGCTCTCGGCGATCAGCGTCCGGTGGGCCGTGGTGATGGTGTTGAGGCCGGTGTACGCCACCAGGGCGCAGAGGGCCAGCAGCGGGTAGACGGTCGCGTGGGCGAGCGCCACCGCCACGAGACCCAGGGCCGCCAGCAGCGATCCCGCGGCGACGAAGCCGGTGCGCCCGTGGCCGGCCGCCCGGCCCCGGTCGCTCCACACCCCCACCAGCGGCGGCACCAGCAGCCCGCTCGCGACGTTCACCAGCATGACGGTGCCGATCAGGCCGGGCGCGTCCTCGATACGGGAGAGCAGCACCGGCAGGTAGGTCGTGACGACGCCGCGTCCCAGGCCGGCCCCCAGGGCGGCGGTGCTGAACCCCGCGAGCAGCAGCATCTCGCGCATCGGGGCCGCGCGCATCGGTCAGCCCCGCCCCGTCACCAGCCGCATCGCGCCGGGCAGCACGCGGATCCCGACCGGGCCGGGACCCACGTCCTCCGAGTCGGCGATCACGGGTGAGGCGCCGCCGGTCGAGAGGCGCAACTCGGCCACGCGCCGGGTGTGCACGTCGGGTCGCCCCAGGTGGGTACCACGGCGCAGATGCCACAGCATCGCCGGGATCGCCCGGCGCCCGGGCGCGGCGAGCGCCACCAGGTCCAGCAGCCCGTCCCGTGGGTCGGCGCCGGGCGCCACCGGCAGGCCGTCGAGGTACAGCGGCAGGTTCGCCACGAACAGCTGGGCGACGTGCAGGATCCGCTCGTCCCCCCGCACGCTCAGGCGGACGTCGAGCGGGTGGAACGCGGCCAGCGCCTCGATTCCCGCCAGCAGCGCGGCCATGGGGTGCGCGGAGTTCGAGGCGTGGTACCGGGCGCGGGCCTGGGCGAGGAAGCCCACCGACACGCCCTCGACCGCGATGGTGCGCCCGGCCGCCCCGTCCACCGCGATGAGATCGACCGCGCGCGCATCGCCCAGCACCGCGAGCCGCACCGCGGCGTCGAGCTCGAGCGGCACGCCCAGCGCGTGGGCGAGGTTGTTCGCCCGCCCGGCGGGGATGAGCGCGAGCTCCGGGCCGCCGGCGGCGCACGCCGGCGCGGCGGCGTGGACGGTGCCGTCCCCGCCCACCAGCACCACGCGGGCCCCGGGCTCCGACTCCAGCAGCCGGTGCAGCTCGCCCGGGGAGTGGGTCACCACGACGCGCGGTCGCGCCCCCAGCCCCTCCATGATCGCCCGGATCCGGGCGGGGCCACGGGCGCCGCCCACCGCGCTGGCGTTCGCGTTGACCACCAGCAGCAGCTCACGGGCGTCGCCCGGCGCGGAGTGTGAGGCCACCTCCATGCGCCGAGTCTGGTCTCGGCATCCCCGCGCCGCATCGGGGCCGCACCGATGCGCTCCACGGGGAATCCGACGGGGATCAGTCCCCGGCGATCTCCGCCGCCGCCAGCCACTCCGCCTCCAGGCGGTCGCGGTCGGCGGCGATCGCCGCGCGGTCGGCATCCAGCTCGCGCAGCCGCTGGTGGTTCGTGGCGCTGGCGGCCATCTGCTCGTGCAAAGTGGCCTCCCGGGCGGCGAGCTTGTCGAGCTCGCGCTCGATGCGCTGCATGTCCTTCTTGGCGGCCCGCAGCACGGCCCCCGGCGGGGCGGCGGCCTCCCGCTGCGGCCGGACGGGCTGGGCGGCATCCCGCTCGGCGGCCCGCAGGCGCACGTACTCCTCCACCCCGCCGGGCAGGTGCCGCAGGGCCCCGCCGGGCATGAGCGCGTGGACGTCGTCGCAGACGCGCTCGATGAACCAGCGGTCGTGGCTCACCACCACCAGCGTGCCGGGCCAGCCGTCCAGCAGGTCCTCCAGCGCGGTGAGGGTGTCGATGTCCAGGTCGTTGGTGGGCTCGTCCAGCAGCAGCACGTTGGGCTCCTCCATGAGCAGGCGCATCACCTGCAGGCGCCGCCGCTCACCGCCGGAGAGATCCCGCACCAGCGTCCCGGCCCTCGCCCCCCGGAACCCGAAGCGCTCGCACATCATCCCGGCCGTCATCTCGCGGCCGTCGGCGAGGGTCGTCCGCAGCCGCACCTGCTCCAGGGATTCCAGCACCCGCAGGTCCCCCGGGATCTCCTCGGCGCCCTGGGACAGGTACGCCAGCCGGACCGTCGACCCGCGGATGACCGTGCCGGACGCCGGTTCCACCACCCCGGCCAGCAGCCGCATGAGCGTGGTCTTCCCGGATCCGTTGACCCCCACCAGGCCCAGCCGGTCACCGGGGCCCAGCCGCCAGGTGACGTTCCGCAGCAGCGGCTCCCCGCCGAAGCCGATGGTGGCGTCCTCGACCTCCACCACCGTGTTCCCGAGACGGGCGGTCGAGAACTTGAGCAGCTCGGCCCGGTCGCGCGGCTCCGGTTCGTCGGCGATGAGGGCGTTGGCCGCCTCGATGCGGAACTTGGGCTTGGAGGTGCGGGCGGGCGGGCCGCGCCGCAGCCACGCGAGTTCCTTGCGCAGCAGCTGACGGCGGCGCTCCCCCTGCTGGGTCTCCAGGCGCTCGCGTTCCGCCCGGGCGAGGACGTACGCGGCGTACCCGCCCTCGTACTGGCGGACGGTGCGGTCGGCGACCTCCCAGGTGGCCGTGCACACCGCGTCAAGGAACCAGCGGTCGTGGGTGACGACCACCAGCGACCCCTTGCGGCGCGCGAGGTGGTCGGCCAGCCAGGCCACGCCCTCCACGTCGAGGTGGTTGGTGGGCTCGTCGAGCAGGAGCAGCTCCGGCCCGTCGATGAGCAGCTTCGCCAGCGCGATGCGCCGCCGCTCCCCGCCGGACAGCGGGGCGATGGGCGTGTCGAGCCCCTGCGGGAACCGGTCGAGCCCGACCCCGCCCAGCAGGCCGTCCAGCACCCCGCGGAACACGCTGTCGGCGGCCCACTCGTGGTCGGCGCGCCCCTCCACCAGCTCCTGGCGGATGGTGCGCGCGTCGTCCAGGTCGTCGCCCTGGCCGATGAGGGCGAGCGTGAGGGACCCGGCGTGCGTGACCGCGCCGGTGTCGGGGCGCTCGTGCCCGGCCATGAGCCGCAGCAGCGTCGACTTCCCGTCCCCGTTGCGCCCCACCACGCCGATCCGGTCCCCGGCGGCGACGCCGAGCGACACGTCCTCCAGCACCGCGCGCGCCGCGTACGAGCGGGACACGCCCTGCAGGTTGACCAGGTTCCGGACGGCGGTGGACACGCCGGGATCCTGACGCATGGCGGCGCCGGCGGTGCGCGCCGCCCGGGGCCGACCTATCATCGGCCCGCGCGCCGGCCCACGGCGCGCGCATCGGGAGGGACGGCATGCGAGGAATTCCGGGTCCGCTGCTGCGCAAGGCGCGGCACGCCCGCGTGCTGCTGCACGCGCGCGAGTCCGAGGCGTTCGACCGCCGGCACGGCGTGGACACCGTCGCCGCCGCGCAGATCGCCGAGCTCACCGTGGCCGAGGGCGACGCCGGGGAGGGCCGCATGTACGTGGGCTCCCCGCCCGCGGTCCTGCGCAACTGCATCCCGGTGCTCGCCCCGGACCCGTCCGGCATGACCTTCGTGGACATGGGCTCCGGGAAGGGCCGGGCCCTCATGCTGGCCGCGCTCGCCGGCTTCCCGCGCGCGGTGGGCGTGGAGTTCGGCGAGGAGCTCCACGAGGTGGCCCTGCGCAACGTCGGGCTGGGCTCCCGCATCGAGTGCCGGCTGGGCGACGCCACCCGGTTCGCGTACCCGGACGGGCCGCTGATGATCTTCTTCAACAACCCCTTCCGGGCGCCCGTGCTGGGCGCCGTGCTGGACGGGCTGGAGGCGTCCCTGGCGGAGCGGCCCCGCCGCGCCGTGCTGCTCTACCAGAGCATGAAGGACGCCCCGCCGGAGTCCGGCACGGACGAGAACCTCGCGATGCTCGACGACCGTGCGTTCCTGCGGCCGGTCCCCGTGCGCCCCGCCGGCGCGTGGGGACGCCTCATGCTGCGGCCGTTCGCCCTGCGGGCCCACGAGGCCGGCCCCGCCTGAGGCGGTCCCGGCCCGTCAGCCGTCCGGGGGGTCGCTCCGGACGGGCTCCGGCGCCGGAAGGGCCGACGGCCAGGTCGAGAGGATCTGCGTCATCCGGATGGGTGCCGGGGAGAACCGCACCACGAAGACCTCGGCGCCCACGTGCCGGCCCTGCATGATCATGCCCCGCACCATCGCGTCCTCGCGGTCGCTGACCGTGGCCACGTCCTTCGGGTAGCGCTCGCCGGGCCGGCGGGCCACGACGTGCCAGCCGGGCTCCATCACCTCGTGCTCGGCGAGCACCGCCAGCAGGGGCGCCACGGCGGCCTCCGGGGTGGGACCGGTGCAGCGCCGCGTCCCCGAGCCGAGCCCCGCGGTGACGACCCACGACGCGTCCTCGTCGTGCGCACCGGTCACGGCATCAAGCCGGAACACCCAGCCGAGCAACTGGAGTCCGAACAGCGCCGTGCGTGACTCCAGCGAGACGGGCCAAGTGGCGATGTGCATGCTCAGCACGGGAGGTTCCCTCCATGGACGGGTGAGCGGGTCGCCGCGGCCTGCGCCAGGGCGAGTGTTCGGACCTGCAGCGGATCGCCGAGGATCGCGGGCGCCGCCTGCGACAGCGCCCTGCGCCCCGGAACGCCGAGCCGCTCGCCCAGCCGGGCGACGTGCGTCTTCACGGTGCTCTGCGCGATGCAGAGGGTCTCGGCGACCTCCGCGGTCGAGAGCCCGTGGGCGAGCAGGGCCAGGATCTGCCGCTGCCTCGGCGTGACCGAACCGGGCCGCGCCCCGCCGGCCCCCAGGATCCGGACCGCCGCCGGCGAGGCCACCGGTCGCCCCGCGAGGGTGTCGGTGACCAGGCGCATCACCGGCGCCCGGCCCGCGTCGATATCGGCGGCGCCGGTCGCGCCGAGCGCCAGCAGCGCCGCCTCGCGCCGCGGTGTGAGGTCGGCGGCCAGCACGAGCACCCGTGTGCCGGCGACCATCTGCGCGCCGGCGAGCGCCGGAAGGACGGTGCGCAGGGCGACGTCCTCGGTGGCCACCACGATCTCGGGCCCGCGGCCCAGCAGCAGGGACGCCTCGTGCTCGGCGTGCTCCTCCACGCGCAGCCGCAGGTGGGCGCCCTCCAGCCAGCGCACCAGCCCGGACGCCACGGGGGCCGGCCGCGCGCAGACCCCCACCAGCGTCGGCGACACCCCCCGGCGGGCGGCCGAGGCCCGGGCCCGGGAGCGCATGAGATCGGGGAGATCGGATCGCATCACCCCCCTGATGTCCGGCTCGGGCCAAAGCGTTTCATCGGCCCGGGACGATCCGTGTCGTCGTCCGCGGACGACACCAGGTGCATCCCCGGACGACTGCACAGACGCCGGATCCTCCACGCACGATGGATTCGTCCGTCCAGCGAACAGGAGTGATCCACGTGCCACGCACCCCCGCGCGATCCGCGCGCCGGTGGACCATCGGGCTGGTCTGCGCCGCCGCGCTCGCGGCCCCCTCGGCCGCCCTCGGGGCCGCCCACACCTACGCCAGCGGCACCCTCGGCGCCGGCGGCGCCTGGTCGAACCCCGCGACCGCCGTGTTCATGAACTACAACCGGATGAGCGTCACGACCTCCAGCTACGTCGAGATCAACTTCATCGGGATCACCGACGTCGCCTCCTCCTGGAGCGGGTTCATCCAGGACAGCCCCAACAGCGCCGTGAAGGTCCGCGCGCGCTGCCGCAACGCGACCTGCACCTGGTACGACTGAGAGGACGGCCGATGACACGTGTGAACCGCAGGTCCGTCGTCGCCGCGCTCGCGGTGACCGCCGTCGCGGGGGCCGGCATCGCCGCCGCCGTGGGCTCCGGCTCGGACACCCAGCCCGCGCCGAGCGACATCGCCGTGCGGGCGGCCCTCACGGAGGCCACCGAGGTGCAGGGCCGTCCCGTCGTGGACGGCACCCTGCGCATGGTCGCCGCGGAGGACGCCGCCCGCGGCGGCCTGGGAATGTGGGCGTACCGGTCCGCCGATGGCCGCGACGAGGTGATGATCACCCGGGACGGTTCGGCGACCTTCATCGCCGGCTGCGCCGCCCCCACCGGCGCGCTGCAGCTGTGCGGCCTGCGCATGCGGGGCGGCGAGGGCGTCGTCCTGGTGGGACGCGCCGCGCCGGAGGTCGACACGGTCGTGGTGCGCTCGGCGATCGCCACCCGGACGGTGCCGTCGGTCGCCGGCCACTGGATCGCCCTGCTCCCCGAGGCGCCGGGTGATCCGGATGCGGCGTTGCCGACCGGTGTCACCGCCCTGTCCGGCGGCGCCGTCGCCGGCGAGGCCGACCCGCGCCTGCCGGGCCGCTGATCCCCGGGGCCCGGGGCTGACCGGGCCGGCTCAGCGGGGCGGATGCCGTGGTCCCCGCGACCACGGCATCCGCCCTGCTCAGCCGGCCGTTCCGGTCACCCTCCCGGACGCCCCGCGGGGATCGTGGCCATCACCGCGCCCGCCGCGTCGAGCGCCTCGATGCGCTCCGGCAGCCCCAGCGGCGCGCCGGCAGACGCCGCGCCCACCACCAGGAACACGCCGGTGCCTACCGCGCCGTCCACCGTCGAACCGTCGCCGTACACCGCGCGCACGCCGACGGCCCCGGCCGGCGCCCTGCCCACCACCGCGTCACCGAACGCGGTGCCCGCCGCCAGGCACACCCGCGCGTCGGATGGGCCGGCCGGCTCCGGGCAGGCGCCCACCGCCACCTGCTCCGGCCCGGTGGCGGTCTCGACGCCCACCACAAGCAGGGTGCCGCGATCCCGCGTGCGGACGCTCCACAGGTCCCAGGTCCCGCCGCGCGCCTCGGTACGCAGCAGGGGGGTGAGCGAGCCCGGCACCGGCGTGAGACCCGACACGTCGGGCGCCGGGAGCGTGAGGGTGTCCACCCCGCGCTGCACCGGCTCGGACGGCGTGAGCAGCCGGTACGCGGCGACCGCCCCGCCGGCGGCGAGGGCGACGGCCAGGGCCACCGCCACGGCCATGCGCAGCGCGGGGCGCCGCACCGGCCGGGGCGTGGGCATGCCCCGCTCGGCCGGATCGGTCGCGACGATGCCCTCCAGCAGCGCCATCCCCCAGGGAGAGACCGCGACCTCCGCGGGCGACACCGCCAGCGGGTCGGCCATCGCCAACCGGGCGCGCAGGTGATCGGGGGCGTTCATTCGATGTCCTCCAGCAGTCCGGGTGCCCCGGCCGCGCGGGCGGCGTGGTCGGGGAGCAGTGCGTGCAGGCGCTTGCGCGCGCGGTGCAGGCGCACGCGCGCGGCGACGGCGGTGCATCCGACGGCCTTCGCCGCCTCCGCGGGGGTGAGCTCGTCCCATGCGACCAGCAGGAGGAGCTCGCGTTCCCGGGCCGGCAGCTCGCGCAGGGCCGCCGTGAGCTCGGGGTCGATGTCATGCGCGACCGTCAGCACGGGCGGCTCCGGCAGCTGGGTCACCAGCCGGGCCACCAGCCGCGACCTGCGGTGGTCGCCGCGGAGCTGGTTGGCGCGCACCCAGCCACGGCCGCTCGTCTCCGGCCGGGATGTCCTCCAGCCGCCGCCAGGCGACCATGAAGGTCTCGGCCACCAGGTCCTGCACGCGTTCGGCGTCCGTGTCGCGACGCTGCGCCCAGGCGGTGACGGTTCCGGCGTGCTGCCGGAACAGCCGCTCGAAGTCCTCCCGCCGACGGTCGTGGATCTCGCTCATCACCCTCCTGATGTCCGGACGATGGCGAAACGTTTCGTGTTCGTCCAAATCGGCCGTACGGCGGGCCGGGGGGTGACGTTCGGCCCGGACGCACGGAGAAAGGGCCGGACCCCCATCACACCGGCGGCCCCCGGCCGGTTAGGATCGCCAGTCGGTGACGCCGCCCTCGCGGCGCGCCTGGGCCGCCCGCGGCCGAGATTGCGGGTATCGAACGAACAGCGGGTGACGTGGACCGGCCTCAGCGGTTGCGGGCAGACGCCTGCGGGGCCTCGCACGCTCACCCGGGCACCGGCGAGTTGGTGGGGGATCTGAATGAAGATCGCGGTCTGCGTGAAAGAGGTACCGGACGCCGGCCCAGGCCGTCGAATGGACCCGGCGACCCTGCGGCTGGACCGCTCTGGTGAGCGGTCGCTGAACTCCTACGACCTGAACGCGGTCGAGGAGGCCCTGCGCCTGAAGGAGGCTGCGGGCGAGGGCGAGGTCGTGCTGGTCTCGATGGGCCAGGAGAAGGCACTCGAGTCGATCCGGAAGGCCCTCGCGATGGGCGCCGACCGGGCCGTGCTCGTGTCGGATGAGGGCGCGGTTGGCTCCGACCTCGTCGCCACCAGCTACGTGCTGGCGAAGGCGCTGGAGCGCGAGGCCCCGCAGCTGGTGCTGTTCGGGCAGTCGGCGCAGGACTCCGACGGCGCGGTGCTCTGGGCATCCGTCGCCGAGCGCCTGAAGTTCCCGATGGTGTCCCAGATCTCCGAGCTGGAGGTCGCGGGCGGGACGATCACCGCCAAGCGGCAGACCGAGTTCGGCTACGACCGGATCCAGTCCCCGCTCCCCGCGGTGCTCGCGGTCGCCGACTCCCTCAACGAGCCGCGCTACCCGTCGCTCAAGGGCATCATGGGCGCCAAGAAGAAGCCGCAGGACGTCGTCTCCCTCGCCGACATCGGCGTCGAGGCGGACCGGGCCGGCCAGGCCGGGTCGCGCACCACGGTGAGCGCCCTCGCCCCGCCGCCGTCCCGTGGGGACACGGTGAAGATCGAGGACGACGGCACCGCCGCCCAGAAGGTCATGGAGTTCCTGGTGGAAAGGAAGTTCGCATGAGCACGCTCGTCTTCCTCGAGCACCACGGCGACGCGATCCAGAAGGGCTCCCTCGGGCTGCTCTCCAAGGCCGCGTCCCTCGACCCCGACACCTCGGCGGTCATCATCGGGTCCGGCGTGTCCGGCCTCGCCTCGCAGGCGGCCCAGTACGGCGCCGCCAAGGTGTTCGTCGCCGACGACGCGAGCCTGTCGGCCCCGCTGCCGCAGCCGCGCGTCGACGTGATCGCCGCCCTGGTGCAGCAGCACGGGTTCGAGAACGTCCTGTTCGGCGCGTCGGTGCTGGCCTCCGACATCGCCGGCGGCCTGTCGGCCCGCCTCGACGCCGGTCTCAACTGGGACCTCAGCGACCTGGCGGTCGAGGGCGGCGCCCTCGTCGGCACGCGCTCGGCCCTGGGCGACACCATCGTCGCGAACGTCGGCTGGAGCTCCACGCCGCGCCTCGCGCTGGTGCGGGCCGGCTCCTTCGAGCCCGCCGAGCGCCCGGCCGGCGGCGCGGTGGAGTCCGCGGCGGTGTCCCTGCAGGACTTCTCCGGCAAGGCCACCATGCTCGACCAGGCCCATGAGGTCGCGTCGGGCCCCTCCATCGAGGAGGCCGACATCCTGGTGACCGGTGGCCGCGGCCTCGGTGCCCCGGAGGCGTTCTCCAAGCTGGAGGAGCTGGCCGGCGCCCTCGGCGGCGCCGTCGCCTCCACCCGCGCGGTGGTGGACTCCGGCTGGTACCCCTACCCCACCCAGATCGGCCAGACGGGCAAGACCGTCGCGCCGTGTCGGGCGCCATCCAGCACAAGGTGGGTATGCAGTCCTCGCAGACGATCGTGGCGATCAACAAGGACGCCAACGCCCCGATCTTCGACTTCAGCGACTTCGGGATCGTCGGTGACCTGCACGAGGTCATCCCGGCGCTCACCGCGCTGGTCAAGGAGCGCAAGGGCTAGATCGACGGCACGGGGGTCCCGGGCGACCGGGATCCCCGTCCGGATCCGCCTCCTGCGGGGGCGCCGGGGCGGATCGCCCTGGCGGGTGTTGCGGGGAACGGGTTGTCAGCGATGGGTGGGCGGCCTATACATATCGCCAAACTCGCCGATCCCGGAGCCCGCCCGTGCGTCGTCACCCCTTCCGCCTCGCGGTCGCTCTGGCCGCCGCAGGCGTCATCGCATCCATCCCCGCAGCGGCGGTGAGCGCGGCCCCGGCCGAGGACCGCCTCGTGATGGCGAAGCTGGTCCCCTTCTCCGAGCAGGCCGCCCGCGACGTCGCCGAGCGCGCGGGCGTCGTCCTCGACGGCACGATCCCCGAGATCGGCTGGGCGTCGTACACCATCCCCGGCGACGTGCGGCGCGGCCGCGAGGCGCTGCTGCGCACCCCCGGCGTGTGGAGGATCGACCACGGCACCGGTGCCGCCCCGCGCGTCGACCTCATCCCCAGCGACACGATCTTCACCCAGCCCGGGTCGGTCGCCGCCGGCCAGCTCACCGCGAGCTGGAACTGGCACTGGGTGATCACCAACTTCCCGGCGGCGTGGGACATCGCCCGCGGCGACGCGAACACGCGCGTTGCGGTGATCGACAGCGAGTTCGACACCGAGCACCTCGAGCTGAAGCCCAAGCTGCTCACCGGTAAGAACCTCGACTCGGGCACCGCGGCGTACCGCACGACCTCCGTGCGGGCGAACGCGCAGGACTTCGGCACGCTGCACGGCTCGCACGTCGCCGGCCTGGTGGCCGCCGTCAGCGACAACGCCAACGGTGTCACCGGCGCCTGCTTCGACTGCGTGGTGATCCCGTACAAGATCGGCCTGCGGGGCGGACCGCCCGGTGGGACGCAGACCACGGACGCCAAGTTCGTGCGCGACCTCACCGAGGCCCTCGTCGACATCGCCGGACGCGACGACGTCCGTGTCGTGAACATGTCGCTGGGCACCGACCGCCTGCATCCGCCGATGCAGGACGCGGTGAACCTCGCGCTCTCCCGCGGCAAGGTCCTCGTGGCCTCGGCGGGCAACGGCCAGCTGAACAACCCCGGCGTCCCGAACTACCCGGCCTCGTTCCCCGGGGTCATCGGCGTCGGCGCGACGCAGCCCGACGACAACATCGCCCCGTTCAGCACCAACGGGGACTTCGTCGACGTGTCGGCACCCGGCCACGGCATCGTCTCCACGTGGGACACCCGCGTGCCCGCCAACGCCCAGCCGCCGGTGACCCCGCCCACCCACGGCATCGGGTTCGTGAACCTGTCCGGCACGTCCATGGCCACGCCGATGACCGCGGGCCTGGCCGCCCTCATGCTGCAGCTGCGCCCGGATCTCACGGCCGCGGAGATCCAGGGCCTGCTCGAGTCGAGCGCGGTGGACCTGGGTGCCCCGGGGCGCGACCCGGTGTTCGGGGCCGGCCGCATCGACGCCGTCGCGGCGCTCCGCGCGACCCAGGCGTTCACGCGGCCGCCCGATGCGCGCCGCGCGCTGCGCGTGTTCTGGGCGTGCGAGCGCGGGAGCCTGGATCTGCCGGCGGGGCTCCCCCGGTTCGTGGCCGTCCCGGTCGGATCGCGCCTGGTCTGCAAGGGCCGCACCCAGCCGGCGGTCCGGTCCTCGGTGCTCCAGATCCAGCGCTACGCGGTGCGCGGCGGATGGCGCACGATCGGCACCGTGAAGACCAGCAACCGCGGCCGGTTCGGGTTCACCCGACGGCTTGCGACGGCCGGCAACTGGCGGATCCGCGTGGCCTTCGCGGGGAACGGCGCGATCCGCCCGGGCGACTCGCTCGCCGTCCGGGTGCGGGCCACCCCGGTCTCCTGACGCGCGTCGGCGCGCCCGGGGCCCTCGGGCCCCGGGCGTTCGGGATCAGCCGGCGGTGGCCGCCTTGGCGGCCCGCATCGCCCGCACGTGGATGATGCCGGCGAGCACCAGCACCACCAGGGCGAGCAGGCCGTGGAGGCCGCCCACCCAGGTCTCGCCCTCGGCGAGGCCCACCTGGGCGATGCCGGCCACCAGCAGCCCGGCGGACGGCGCGATGGCCTTCCAGTTGCCCCACCGGGCGACGAAGCCGTGGAGGGCCGTGAGGACGATGAGCACCAGCACGGCGTTGCCGACATGCTTGTGCGCGTCCAGGGTGTCGGCGCCGAACGTGTACGCCGCGATGAGGTAGACCTGCACGAAGACGCCGAGCCCGACCAGGGCGGCGAGGGCCGATTCGGCCTTGAGCACATTGGTTTTCATGCGCCCCAGCCTACCCGGCGCGAGCGGCGGGGACCGGCGGAACGGGCCCGTCAGTGGTCGCGGGGATGCACCAGCAGGGTCGAGCACGGGGCGTCGAGGGTGAGCCGCTGGGAGAAGCCGCCCAGCACGCTGCGTTCGGCCGCGCTGCGGGCGCTGGCCATCACCAGCAGGTCGCAGCCGGCCTCCCGGGCCCATCGGGCGACCTCGCGCGCCGGGCTGCCCTGCAGCACCACGGGCTCCTCGTCGCCCTCGGCGAGGCTCGCGACCCAGGCGGTTGCCGCCTCCAGCAGCGGGCCGGAGTCGGGCATCACGCCGCCGCCGATGCCGGCCGCCAGGTTCACCAGGAACGACGGCGGCTCCACGCAGTGCACCACCGACAGGCGCGCGGTGCCGCGCAGGGCGCGCGCCACCTCCAGCGCCCGCCCGGCGGCGGAGGAGTCGTCGACGCACACGGCGATACGGGAGAAGGCGCTCATGGGACGAGCATAGCCCCGGGCGGGCGGTGTCAGGCGGACGCCGGGACCGGCGACGGCGCGGGACGGCGGACGGTGAGCGCGGTGACCGCGATCGCGGGGATGATCGCGACCGGCCACATGGCCATCCGGATGTCCCCGGTGGCCGCGGCGGCCTGCCCGATGACCAGGTTGGCGGTGACCGCGGCCGAGAAGCCGCCCAGGTTCACCAGCCCCGAGGCCGCTCCGGCCCGTGCGGCGGCATTCCCGGCACGGGCGATGTCGAAGCCCAGCAGGCCCGCGGCGCCGCCGGCGCCGGTGAGCAGCAGCGTGCCGGCCAGCAGCGCGGGCGGGACATGCCCGGGCCACGCCAGGACCGCCGTCCAGGCGCCGCAGAGCACGGCGGCATGGGCGCGCAACAGGGCCGGGCGGGTTCCGATGAGCCCCAGCAGGATCGCCGCCCCCGCGAACGCCGCGACGGTGGCCAGCAGGTGTGCCCGGGCCGGGCCGGCGGCCATGCCCTCGCCGCGGACCAGGAAGGGGTACCCCCACAGCGCGGTGACGGTGACGAACGGGCCCATCAGGCCCATGTGGACCCAGAACCCGTGGCGGGTGGCGGGGGTGGCCAGCGCGATGCGCAGCGCGGTGCGGATGGGCTCCGGGTTCGCGGGCCGCGGCGGGGCGCCCGCCGGGGCGTCGCGCACCAGCAGCATGCAGGCCCCGGCCATCGCCAGCGTCAGCAGGCCGGTGGCCAGGAAGGTGGCGGTCCAGCCGAGCGCATCCAGGGAGGCGCCCAGGGGGACGGTCGTGAGGATCTGCCCCAGGGCTCCCGCAAGTCCGGCCAGGCTGGCCAGCAGCGCGTAGCGGCTCGCGGGGAACCAGCTGTGGGCCAGGCGCAGGACGTTCAGGAAGATGCAGGCGTCCCCGATGCCGATGAGGGCGCGGCCGGCGATGGCGACCTCCAGCGAGCCGGCCAAGGCGAAGGCCAGCTCCCCCGCGCCCATCAGCAGCAGGCCGATGGTGAGGGTGCGCCGCGGGCCCAGGCGGTCGGCCGCCAGGCCGGCGGGGACCTGCATGGCCACGTAGAGGGCGAGCTGCAGCGCCGAGAGGACCGCCAGCTGCCCGGGGGTGACACCCAGGCGGGACTCCGCGTCCAGCGCGGCCACCCCGAGCGCGTTCCGGTGGAAGAGCGCGGTGAAGTAGAAGCCGGCGGCGAGTCCCCAGACCGCGGCGCCCGGCAGACGGCGCCCGCGTCGTTCCGTCCGTCTTAGATGCATGTTGCATTTGTAGACGATGCATCTGCGCGGCGCAAGGACGCCCAGCGTCCGCGCTAGTGTTGGGACATGGCACGCCCCACCGTCCCGGCGGCGAAGGACCGGGCTCTCGAGTTCGTGAAGGAGCGGATCCTCGACGGCACCTACGCCGGCGGGGAGCTGCTGAGCGAGGGCGAGATCGCCGACGCGCTCGGCGTGAGCCGCACGCCGGTGCGGGAGGCGTTCCTGCTGCTGGAGGCCGACGGTCTCATGCGCCTCTACCCCAAGCGGGGCGCGCTGGTGGTTGCGGTCTCACCCGACGAGGTCCGCGACGTCATGGAGACCCGCCTGCTGGTGGAGCGGCACGCCGCCGAGCGGGTGGCCACTCAGGGGCCGGACCTGGCGAAGCTGCTGGAGACGCTGGTGCGTCAGCAGGAGCGCCTGCTGGCGCGGCGCGACCACACCGGGTTCGTGCAGGCCGACCGCGAGTTCCACCGGGCGATCGTCGCCGCCGCCGGCAACGTGATCCTGGAGCGGCTCTACGACTCCCTGCGCGACCGGCAGCGCCGCATGGGCGCCATGTCGATCGCCCGGGACCCGAGCCTGGCCGACCGGTACATCACCGACCACCGGGAGATCGCCGCGGCGCTGGCCGCGCGCAACCCCGACGCTGCGGTGGACGCCGTGACCCGCCACCTCACCATCGCGGCCGACGGGATCGCCGGGGCCGTCAGCCCGCCTCGGCCAGACTGACCTCCAGGCCCTCCGCGAGCTGGCGCACGTGGCCGCGCACCGCCGCGGCCTGGCCGATCTCGTCGAGCACCGGCGGGGTGGGCGCGGTGGCGAGGCCCGCGCGGGCGTGGGCGTCCATGGTCAGCACCAGCCGCGCCAGCTCCCGCTGATGTTCGCCGATCCACGCCAGGGTGGCCGTCGCCAGGCCGTCCGCGGCGGGCCCCAGGTGCTCCTCCAGCCCGTGCAGGTACAGGCGCACCCAGCCCATGAGCCGGAGCCGCCGCTCGAGGCCGGCGTCCAGTGACGGATCCGAGCCCGGGGTGGTCTGCCACTGCAGGTGCTGCTCCAGCGCGATCGCCCCCTCGGCGCGGGCCAGGTGGGCCGCCATCTCCTCGTGCTGGGCGTCGAGCCAGCCGTCCAGCTCGTCCGCGAAGCCCCGCAGGCGGTCGGACAGGGGCGGGTCGGCGACCGCCTCGGTGGCCTCCGCGAGCAACCGCAGATGGGCGCGGATGCAGCCGTCGTCGGCGGGCTGCCGCACCGGGTGGGATGCGCCCTCCTGCTCCACCAGCGCCCGCAGCCGGGCGCCGTTGGCACCCATCCAGCGCAGCACCTCGGCGGCGCGGACGGGCGGGTGGGGCGCTGCCGGAGCGGTGTCGGGGTCCATCCAGGGATGGTAGCCCGCGCCAGGGGAGTGGGCACGACGGGCCTCCGACTGGCAGGATGCGGCCGTGCGCACGCGCGTCGTCGTCACCGGGCTCGGCGTGGTGTCCTCCATCGGGATCGGTGCGGACGCCTTCTGGAGCGCGCTCCTGGACGGGGTGTCCGGAGCGCGTCTCGTGGACGTGGAGGGCATCGGCACCATCACCGCGTTCACCGTGGACGCCGATGAGGTCGCCCGCGAGCGGTTCGGCCAGCGCGAGGTCCGCAGGATGGACCGCGCCGGGCGCATGGCCGCCCTGGCCGGGGCGCTGGCCCTGGACGAGGCCGGCGAGCTGGGCTGCGCGCCCGAGCGGGTCGGGGCCGTGCTGGGATCCGCCCACGGCGGCGCCGAGACCCTCATGGAGGCCCACCGGACCTTCCTCGAGCGCGGCGCCGACCGGGTGAGCCCGTTCTCGGTGGCCCTGTCGCTGCAGAACTCCCCCGTCGCGGCCATGACCCGGATGCTCGGCCTGCGCGGCCCCTCCGGGTCCTGCGGCACCGCGTGCGCCGCGGGGACGGACGCCATCGGGATGGCGGTGTCGGCGATCCGTGACGGACGGGCCGACGTGATGCTCGCCGGCGGGGCCGAGGCCCCGTTGTCGCCCGTGGTGGTGGCGGGCTACCTGCAGGCGGGGGCCCTCACCCGCAGCACGGACACCGGGTCCGCATCACGCCCCTTCGACGCGCACCGCGACGGCTTCGTGATGGGCGAGGGCGCCGGCGTGCTGGTGCTGGAGAACCGCGACCACGCGCTGGCCCGCGGCGCCACAATCCTCGCCGAGATCGCCGGCTACGGCTCCAGCTGCGACGCCGCCCACCTCACCGACCCGGACCCGGACGGCACCGGCGCGGCGCGGGCCATCACCGCGGCGCTGGCCGACGCGGGCCTGGCACCCGCCGACATCGGATACGTCAACGCCCACGCCACATCCACGCCCGCCGGCGACGTCGCGGAGGCCGCGGCCCTCACCAGGGCCGGCCTGGCGGGCGCGCCCGTGTCGGCCACCAAGGCCAGCCACGGCCACGGCCTCGGCGCGGCCGGCGGCATGGAGGCGGTGGCCACGGTGCTCGCGATCCACCGCGGCGTGCTGCCCCACACGCGCAGCCTGGCCGACCCCGATCCGGCCATCACGCTGGATCACATCACCGAACCGCGGACCCTCAACGTGGATGCCGCGATCTCGAACTCATTCGGTTTCGGCGGTCATAACGCCACCCTCGTGCTGGCCAGGCATATTCATCCCTGAAGATTTGCCCGGTGGCTCAGTCCCCCGGGCGATCGTGCCGACACTCACCCCAGGCGTCCGGCGACGGGCGCCCGAGGGGCGACGGGGATGGCGCCGCTCCCAGGACACCCCCCTCTTCGGAGCGCATCATGGACGACTCCGCGCCGGTGGTCCGGACGGACTTCGACGCCGTGGACCGCACCCGCCTGCTGGGCATCGACGAGTCCACGTTCACGACGATCCGCGAGGCCGCGCCGCTGCTGCGCGAGACCGCGGACCGCATCGTGTCGACCTTCTACCGGCGCGTCGGGCAGATCCCGTCGCTCGGGAGCCTGGTGGGCCGCCACTCCAACGTGGACCGGCTCTCGAGCACGCTGCGGCAGTACCTCCTGGACTTCCTGGACACGCGCCTGGACGAGCGCCACGTGGCCTCACGCATGCGCATCGCCGAGGTCCACGACCGCATCGGCCTGCCGGTGGACGCCTACATCGCCCAGATGTCCACGATCCGCGAGGTGTGGTCGGCGGCGGTCTGGGAGACCCACGCCGCGGCCAAGCGCACGCCGGCGCAGAGCGCGGCCTACGTCGCCGCCCTGGACAAGCTGCTGTCGTTCGACGAGGGGCTCGTGTGCCGGTACTTCACCGACGCGCTGGAGCGGACCCTCGGCGAGGCGCAGGACCATCACGAGCGCACCCGTGAGCGCCAGCGCGAGCTGAACGACCTCGCCGGCCAGCTGGCCGCCGCCGCCGAGGAGTCCTCCGCCGCGGTGGAGGAGATGTCGGCCACCGCGGAGACCGTCGCCCAGAATGTGACCAACGCGGCCCAGCAGGCCCAGGCCGCGGCCGACGCGACCGACAGCGGCAACACGGCCCTCCAGGCGACGCAGGGGTCGGTGACCCGGGTGGGCGAGGCCACCGAGCAGCTCGGCGCGGCCGCCGGCGACCTGGAGGCCAGCTCCGCCCGGATCGGCGAGATCTCGGCGATGCTCAAGGACACCGCCGACCGCATCAACCTGCTCGCGCTCAACGCCGCCATCGAGGCGGCGCGGGCCGGCGACGCCGGCCGCGGGTTCGCCGTGGTGGCCGACGAGGTCCGCAAGCTGGCGGAGTCGACCCAGGTGCGCCTGGTCGAGTCCAGCGCCGCGGTGGAGGAGATGCAGCGCTCGATCGACCTCGTGCGCAACGCCGGCGAGGTCACCACCCGCGAGGTGCTGGAGCTGGTGAGCGCCACCCAGGAGGTCGGCAGCCGCTTCTCGGAGATCGGCGCCGCGTCCGCCGCCACCAGCGCGACGCTGGCGGACATCGCCGCGGCCTCCGAGGAGGTCGCCGCGGCCGCCGGGGAGACCGGGCGGGCGTCCACGGAGGTGGCGCACCTGGCCGAGAACGTGAAGTCCGTGGCCGACGCGATCTGACCGGTGGCCGGGGGCGGGCGCGCCGCGCCCGTCCCCGATCCGGTGTTCCAGCCCTGTCACACACGTTCGGCCGATGGCCCAGGTGCCGCTACGGTGGACGCGGGACCCCTCGCCCAAGGAGGACAGGGATGACCGACAGCAGCACCAAGTGCATCGCGATGATCGCGCACGACAACCGCAAGCAGGACCTGCTCGACTGGGCCCGGTTCAACCGCGGCACCCTGGTGGGTCACGACCTGTGCGCCACCGGCACCACCGGCCGCCTGCTCGCCGACGAGCTCGGCCTAGACGTGCACCGGTTCCTCTCGGGACCGCTGGGCGGCGACCAGCAGGTGGGCGCCGGCGTGGCCGAGGGCCGCATCGACATGATCATCTTCTTCTGGGACCCCCTGGAGCCGCAGCCGCACGACGTGGACGTGAAGGCCCTGCTGCGCGTGGCGGTGGTGCACAACTGCCCCCGACTTCCTGCTCTCCAGCCCGCTGATGCACCGCGCGTACGCGCCGATGGCGACGGTCGCCTGAACCACCGCGCGTCGTGACCGGGAGTAGCGTCCCGGTCGTGCGGCGCGTTCTCACCACCGGCTTCGTCGTCGTCGTGCTCGTCGGCGTCTTCGTGTTCGTGCTGCCGCGGATCGCGGACTACGGCACGGTGTGGGACATCCTGTCCGGGGTGGAGCGGCGGGACCTGCTGATCCTGCTCGCCGCGGCGCTCGTCAACGTGCTCACGTTCCCGCCGCCATGGATGGCGGCGGTGCCGGGCCTGGGGTATCGGCAGGCGATGGTGCTCACCCAGGCGTCCACGGCGGCCTCCGCGGTGCTGCCGGGCGGCGACGTGGTGGGCATGGGCACGCAGTACGCGATGCTCAAGGGCTGGGGCTTCGGCGGCCAGCAGGCCGGGCTGGCCGTGGTGGTGACCGGCGTGTGGAACCAGCTGGTGAACGTGGCGTTCCCGGTGAGCGCGGTGCTGATGCTGTCCTGGCACGGCGAGGCGCCGGCGCAGCTGCGAATCGCGGCGATCATCGGCGCCGTCGTGTTCGCGATGGTGATCGCCGGGTTCGTGATCCTGCTGGCGCGGGAGGGCCACGCACGCGGCATCGGCAACCTCGCCGCGCGGATGGCGGCGCGGGTGATGGCCGTCATCGGGCGGGTGCGGCGCCCGGCGTGGGGCGACGCGGCGGTGCGCTTCCGGAACCAGAGCGTCGCGCTGGTGCGCACCCGCTGGCCGCACCTCACCGTCGCAACGATCCTGGGCCACATCACCGTCTTCCTCGTGCTGCTGGCGGCGATCCGGGCGGTGGGGATCGACGCCGGGCAGGTGAGCGCGGTGGAGTGCTTCGCCGCCTGGTCGCTCATCCGCATCCTCACCGCCGTCCCCATCACCCCGGGCGGGCTGGGCGTGGTGGAGCTGGGGCTCACCGGCGCGCTGGTGGGGTTCGGCGGCGACCAGGAGCCGGTCGTCGCCGCCGTGCTGGCCTACCGGGTGCTCACGATGGTGCCGCCCATCGCACTGGGCGGCCTGTGCCTCCTCATCTGGAGGCGCATGGCACCGCGCCGCGCCGCCGCGGCCACCGGTCCCGGCGCTCCCGGCTGACGAGCTGCGCCCCGGGGCACGCGCTCCTGCGAGCCAGATCAGGGCAGCGGCCGCTCCAGGCGATCCCGCTCCCGCCCCTCCGAGTCGAGGTAGCGGAACACCACCCGCCCGGGCGAGACGTCCACCCGCAGCAGGCCGAACGGCAGGATGTAGACGTCCGCGTCCGGGCTGCGCGGTGTGCCCCCCTCGCTGGCCGGCGCGCCGCCGGTGCCCACCGTGAGCAGCGGGAGCCCCGGTGCGTCGGGGGACTCCCGGCGCTCGTAGGCGTGCAGGTGGCCGCTCAGCACCGCGGCCACCGGGCGGCCCGCCAGCGCCCGCAGCACCGGGTTGCCGGGCTTCAGCGGCTGGTGCACCACCACGAACCGGGCCGCGGGACCGGGCCGGGACAGCGCGCGGCGCAGGAACGGGACGTCACCCGCGTCGCCCAGCAGCCCCAGGCCCACGAACTGCAGGGGTCCGTACCGCAGGTCGAAGCGGTCACCCTCTCCGGGCCACTCCAGCGCGTCCACCAGGGCCCGACGCCCCTCCTCGAACACGATGTCGTGGTCGCCCACCACGCCGTAGTGCGGGGTGTTGGCCATCAGCTCCCGCAGCGGCCGGAAGATGTTGGGGTCCAGCAGGTCCGGGACGGCGGCCAAGTAGCTGTTGTCGCCGGTGGTCATCAGCAGCCGCGGCCGCTGCGCCAGGGCGGTGGCCGCCACGGCCCGCTCGCCGTCGGTGTTGGCGCCGTAATCCCCGAAGGCCACGAACGTGAGGGTGCCGGTGAGGGCGGTGGGCGCGGTGGTGAAGGTGCCGGTGGCCGCGCCGGCGTCCCCGGCGCGCGCGGTCCAGCGGTAGGCGGTGTCGGGCCGCAGCCCGGTGAGGGTGCCGTCACGGCCGGTCACCACGGTGCCGTCGGGGGCGGTCGCCGTGAGCGTCACCGGCCGGCCGTCGCGGGCGATCCACCGCAGCCGGGCGTCGCGCTCGGTGACGCGCACCAGGTACGGGCCGCGGGCGAACGCCTCGGCCGCGGCGGCGGGCGCGTCGTCACCACCGCGCGTGCCGATCACCAGCGCCGACGCGCCGGCCGCCACCACGGCGGCGACGATCACGGCGAGGCGGCGGGGGTCCATGTGACGATGATGCCCCAGCCGGTGCCCGGTGGGCCCGGGGATATGGTTCCGGTGTGGCAAACCCCTCCGCCGCGACCCACGCACCGGCCCCGCCGGACGACCTGCTCACCGTCACCGGCCCCGACCGGCCCGGCGTGACCCACGCCGTGTTCACCGCACTCACCCTTCCGGGTGTCGAGGTGCTCGACGTGGAGCAGGTCGTGGTGCGCGGCAACCTGGTGCTCGGGGTGCTGGTCACCGGAGGTCCCGCCGCGGCCGGCGCGGAGGCCGCCGTGCGCGAGGCCACCGAGCCACTGGGGATGTGGGTCACCTGCACGCCGGGGCGCGGCGACAACGCCCACCGGCGCGCCGAGCGCCTGCACGTGACCGTGATCGCCCGGCCGCTGCTGCCGGCGACGGTGGCGTCGATCGCCGGCCACCTGGCCGCCCGCGGCGCGAACATCGACCGGGTGCGGCGCCTGTCCCGCTGGCCGGTCACCACCGTCGAGTTCGACGTGTCCGGCGACGACGCCGACGTGCTGCGCCGGGAGCTGGCGGTCGAGGCCGCCCGCCACCGGGTGGACATCGCGGTCTCCCCGTCGGGGCTCGCCCGCCGCGGACGGCGCCTGGTGGTGATGGACGTGGACTCCACGCTCATCCAGGACGAGGTGATCGAGCTGCTCGCGGCGCACGCCGGGCGGGAGGCCGAGGTGGCGGCGGTCACCGAGCGCGCCATGCGCGGCGAGCTGGACTTCGCCGAGAGCCTGCACGAGCGGGTGGCGTGCCTGGAGGGGCTGCCCGAGACCGTGATCGACGACGTGCGGGCCGCGGTGCGGCTCACCCCCGGCGCGCGGACCCTCTGCCGTACGCTCGGCAGGCTGGGATTCACGCTGGCGGTGGTGTCCGGCGGGTTCATCGAGGTGGTGGGACCGCTGGCCGAGGAGCTCGGCATCCACCATGCCCACGCCAACCGGCTGGAGATCCGGGACGGGTTCCTGACGGGACGGGTGACCGGCCCGGTGGTGGACCGCGCCGAGAAGGCCGCGGCGCTGCGCCGCTTCGCCGCGGAGGAGGGCCTGCCCCTGAGCCGCACGGTGGCGGTGGGCGACGGCGCGAACGACCTCGACATGCTCGCCGCCGCCGGGCTGGGCATCGCGTTCAACGCCAAGCCGGTGGTGCGCGCGCAGGCCGACACGTCGGTGACGGTGCCCTACCTGGACGCGGTGCTCTACCTGCTGGGGATCCCCCGGCAGGAGATCGAGGAGGCGGACGCCGCCCAGGGGTGACGCTCAGGCGGCGGTCCCGGCCAGCCGCGCCCGCAGCCGGTCGGTGAGCTCCACCACGTAGGGCAGCCGCCGAAGGTCGTCGGGTGTCACCGGCACCCCGCGGGCGCGGGCGCGCTCTGCCAGCCACTCGTACGGATGCTCCTCGGTGGCCGGCTCGTCCGGGAGGACCACGTTCAGCACCTCGCGGGTGACCGGCTCGACCGTCGCGTGCTCCCAGATGTCGCCGTCCGGGCGGATCTCGGAGACGTAGCCGCGCTCGGCGTGAAGGATGAGGCGCCGGCCGTCCTGCAGGTCGATGAACTCGCTCACGCGGATCTCCTGGCGACGGGGATCGCCGTTGCGGGCGGGATCCATGTCCGCGAGCGCGCCGAGCCGGACGAGGGCCATGGGCGCGATTCTGCCACCCGGGTGCGGACCCAGGTGACTTCGGTCCGGGAAACGGGGAACCTTGTCCTCATGACACCCTCCCCCTCCCCCCCGCCCGCGGTGGACCGGCAACTGCGCCGGCTGCGCCTGGGCAACGCCGGCCTGGCGGTGCTGCACCTCGCGCAGGCCATCGTGATCCTGCTGCTGGCCAACGACTTCTCGCTGCCGGTCACCGGCGCGTTCCTCAACGCCCAGCCGGGCAGCCCCATCCCCCCGCAGGAGACGCTGTTCGACCTGCCGGTGGGCATCGCGGTGGCGGCGTTCCTGCTGCTGGCCGCGATCGACCACGCGCTGGTCGCCGCCCCCGGCGTGCACGGCTGGTACGAGCGCCGGCTCCTGGCGGGGGAGAGCCCCGCCCGCTGGATCGAGTACTCGCTCAGCGCGACCCTCATGATCATTCTCATCGCGATGCTCACCGGTGTCGCCGACATCGGCGCGATCATCGGGATCGCCGGGGCCAACGTCGCGATGATCCTGTTCGGCTGGCTCATGGAGCGCGCCAACCGTGACCGGGAGGGCGGCATCGACTGGCTGCCCTTCATCTTCGGATCGATCGCCGGGGCGGTGCCGTGGATCATCGTGACGGTGTCGATCGTCGGCTCGGTCACCGACGGCGGCGGACCGCCCGCCTTCGTCTACGGGATCTTCGTGTCCCTGCTGATCCTGTTCTTCAGCTTCGCCGTCAACCAGGCGCTGCAGTTCGCCCGGAAGGGCCCGTGGCGGCGGCGGTTCACCGCCGAGTGGGGCTACAGAGCGTGCTGGCCTGGCAGGTGTTCGCCAACACCCTGGTGCTGTAGCCGCCACGGAGGGCGCGACGGGCGGGTCCGCGAGGCGGATCCGCCCTTCCCCCGCGCCGCGGGTGGGTGATGGCCCCGATGCCCGCGCCCACGGGTGGCGCGGAGACTGGGTGCGTGTTCCAGGTGCGCATCCACGGGCGCGGCGGGCAGGGCGTCGTCACGGCGGCAGAGCTGCTGTCGGTGGCCGCCTTCGCCGAGGGCCGCACCGCGCAGGCGTTCCCGAGCTTCGGGTCGGAGCGCACGGGCGCGCCGGTGGTGGCGTTCTGCCGCATCGCCGACGGTGAGATCCGCACCCGGGAGCCCATCGCCGAGCCGGACGCGCTGATCATCCAGGACGCCACGCTGCTGCATCAGGTGGACGTCTTCTCGGGCCTGCGTCCCGACGGCTACATCCTGCTCAACTCGCCGCGCACGTTCGACGAGCTGGGCGTCGGCACGTTCACGGCCGGGTTCCGCCACGAGCGGCTGCTCACGGTGCCGGCCACCGAGCTGGCGCTACGGCACCTGGGTCGGCCCATCCCGAACGCCGTGCTCCTGGGCGGCTTCTGCGCGATCAGCGGGGTGGTGGGCCTGCCGGCGCTGGCCGACGCGCTGCGGGAGCGGTTCCCGGCGGCGCTCGCCGATCAGAACGTCGCCGCGGCGACGGAGGCCCACGACTGGGTGGAGGCCGAGATGCGGGAGCTCGCCAATGGCTAGGCGCCAGATGGAGGGCGCGCGGGGCGTCGCCGAGACGGTCGCGGCCTGCCGGCCGCAGGTGATCTGCGCGTACCCCATCACCCCCCAGACGCACATCGTGGAGGGCCTCGGGGCGCTGGTGAAGAGCGGTGCGCTGTCGCCGTGCGAGTTCGTGAACGTGGAGTCCGAGTTCGCCGCGATGTCGGTGGCCATCGGGGCGTCGGCCGCCGGGGCCCGCGCCTACACGGCCACGGCCAGCCAGGGGCTGCTGTTCATGGCCGAGGCCCTCTACAACGCCTCCGGCCTCGGGCTGCCGATCGTGATGACGGTGGCCAACCGGGCCATCGGCGCGCCCATCAACATCTGGAACGACCACTCCGACGCCATGTCCCAGCGGGACTCCGGGTGGATCCAGCTTTACGCGGAGACCAACCAGGAGGCCATGGACCTCCACATCCAGGCGTTCCGGCTGGCGGAGGAGTTCTCGGTGCCGGTGATGGTGTGCATGGACGGGTTCGTGCTGACGCACGCCTTCGAGGCGCTGGACGTGCCGACGCCCGAGCAGGTGGACGCATTCCTGCCGCCGTTCCGGCCCCGCCAGGTGCTCGACCCCGACGAGCCGCTCACGATCGGCGCCATGGTGGGGCCCGAGGCGTTCACCGAGGTGCGGTACCTGGCCTTCCACCGCCAGCAGGAGGCCCTGGCCCGCATCCCGGAGATCGCCGAGGAGTTCCGCGCCGCGTTCGGACGCGACTCCGGCGGGCTGCTGCACACCTACCGGTGCGAGGACGCCACCACGATCGTGCTGGCCATGGGGTCGGTGCTCGGCACCCTCAAGGACACCGTGGACGGGCTGCGCGACGACGGCGAGCGCGTGGGCGTCGTGGGGCTCACCTCCTTCCGGCCGTTCCCCATGAGCGCGGTCTGGAACGCCCTGCGCCGCGCCGAGCGGGTCATCACCCTGGAGCGGGCCTTCTCGCCCGGCGTGGGCGGCATCGTGTCGGCGAACGTCCACATGGCGCTGGCCGGGCTCTCCCAGCGGTACCACACGGTCATCGCCGGGCTGGGCGGGCGGCCCGTCACGCGGGCATCCCTGGAGACCATGATCCGCGACGCGATCTCGGGACGCCTGGAGCCCTTGGTGTTCCTCGACCTCAACCGCGAGCTCGTGGACCGGGAGATCGCCCGAGTGCACGCCCACCCCCGCTCCGGTCCCGCCGCGGAGAACATCCTCCGCGACATCGGCATCGTCGCCGGGGGGCCGCACGGATGAGCGACACACGGGAGATCCGGTACTTCCAGGTGGGCAGCCACGCCGTGGGCAACCGGCTGCTCGACCCGGACCAGCGCACGGTGCAGGCCGACCCGGAGCGCGCCAACGCCCTCACCTGCGGGCACCGCGCCTGCCAGGGCTGCGGCGAGGCGCTCGGCGCCCGGTACGTGGTGGACGCCGCGCTGCGGGCCAGCGCCGGCCGGCTGGTGGCGGTGAACGCCACCGGCTGCCTGGAGGTGTTCAGCACCCCCTACCCGGAGAGCTCCTGGCAGCTCGCCTGGCTGCACTCGCTGTTCGGCAACGCCCCCGCGGTCGCCACCGGCGTGGCCGCGGCGCTGCGCGCCCGCGGCATGGACGACGTGCGCGTGCTGGCCCAGGGCGGGGACGGCGGCACCGTGGACATCGGCTTCGGCTGCCTGTCCGGGATGTTCGAGCGCAACGACGACGTGCTGTACGTCTGTTACGACAACCAGGGCTACATGAACACCGGCGTGCAGCGCTCGGGCGCCACCCCGGCGGCGGCCCGCACCGCCACCACGGAGGCGGTGGGCGAGCACCCCGGCAACCCCTTCGGGCAGGGCAAGGACGTGCCCCGCATCGCCATGGCCCACGGCGTGCCGTACGTGGCCACGGCCACCGTCGCCGACCTGCGTGACCTGGAGGCCAAAGTGGAGCGCGCGATGGCCGTGCGCGGCGCCCGGTACCTGCACGTGCTGGTCCCCTGCCCGCTGGGCTGGGGGACCCCGTCGAACCTCACCATCCGCATGGCGCGCCTGGCCACCCAGAGCGGGCTGTTCCCCGTCTACGAGGCCCGCGACGGCGAGGTGACCGAGGTCACGCGCATCCGCCAGCACGTGCCGGTGGAGGACTACCTGCGGCCGCAGAAGCGGTTCGCCCATCTGTTCACGCACCCCTCGGGCGCCGAGGCGCTGGAGCGCATCCGCGCGTCGGCGCTGGCGAACATCCGGCGCTACGGGCTCCTGGACCGGGAGGACGAGCGGTGACCGAGCACCCCTTCGCCATCACCCTGGACGTGGGCTCCAGCCGGGCGAACCACACCGGCTCGTGGCGCACCGAGCGCCCGGAGTACGTGCGGCGGCTGCCGCCCTGCAACGGGGTGTGCCCCGCGGCCGAGGACGTGCAGGGCTGGCTGTTCCACGCCGAGTCCGGTGACTACGAGGCGGCCTGGCGCACCATCGTGGCCGACAACCCGTTCCCCGCCGTGATGGGGCGCGTCTGCTACCACCCGTGCGAGACCGCCTGCAACCGCGGGCAGCTGGACGAGGCGGTCGGCATCAACTCCGTGGAGCGCTTCCTCGGCGATCTGGCCATCGAGCGCGGCTGGTCGATCCCGGTGGAGGCCGCCGAGACCGGGAAGCGGGTCCTGGTGGTGGGCGCCGGCCCCTCCGGCCTGTCCGCGGCGTACCACCTGCGCCGCATGGGCCACGCCGTCGAGATCCGCGACGCGGCGGAGCAGCCCGGCGGGATGATGCGGTTCGGCATCCCCCGCTACCGGCTGCCGCGCGAGGTGCTGGACGCCGAGATCGCCCGCATCACGAAGATGGGCGTCACCATGCGACTGGGAGAAGCGGTCACCGACCTGGCCGTCGCGATGACCGACGACGGCTTCGACGCCGCGTTCCTGGCGGTGGGCGCGGGGGTCGGCAGGCGCGCCCACATCCCCGCCGGAGAGGCCGCCCGCGTCGTCGACGCCGTGGCGTTCCTGCACCACATGGAGGACGCCGAGCCGCCGCGGATCGGCCGGCGCGTGGTGGTCTACGGCGGTGGCGACACCGCGGTCGATGCGGCCCGCACGGCGAAGCGCCTGGGCGGCGAGCCGCTCATCGTCTACCGCCGCACCCGCGACCGCATGCCGGCGCAGGACTTCGAGGTGCGCGAGGCCGAGGAGGAGGGCGTGCTGGTGCGGTGGCTGTCCACCATCCGCCACATCGACGGCGGCACGGTCACGGTGGAGCGCATGGAGCTCGACGAGCACGGCTTCCCGCAGCCCACGGGCGAGACCGAGACCCTGGAGGCCGACACCGTCGTCCTCGCGCTGGGCCAGGACAGCGACCTCTCGCTGGTGGCCGGCATGGACGACGTGGAGGTCGCCGACGGGACCGTCCGCGTGGGGCCCGACATGATGACCGGGCGCCCCGGGGTGTTCGCCGGCGGCGACATGGTGCCGGCCGAGCGGACCGTCACCACCGCGATCGGGCACGGCCGCCTGGCCGCCCGGCACGTGGACGCCTGGCTGCGCGGCACCCTCCACACGCCGCCGCCGCGGCCGCCCACGGCGACGTTCGACCACCTGAACACCTGGTACTACTCGGACGCCCCGCGCACGATGCGTCCCCATCTGGAGGCCGCCCGCCGGGCGTCGGGGTTCGACGAGGTGGTCGCGGGCCTGGACGAGGACACGGCCCTGTTCGAGGCCCGCCGCTGCATGAGCTGCGGCAACTGCTTCGAGTGCGACAACTGCTTCGGGGTGTGCCCCGACAACGCCGTCATCAAGCTGGGCCCCGGCACGGGCTATCGCTTCGACCTGGAGTACTGCAAGGGCTGCGGCATCTGCGCCACCGAGTGCCCCTGCGGCGCGATCGCGATGGGCCCCGAGCCCTCGTAGCTCCCCCGGGGTGGTGGTGCGCGGCGCGCCCGGTCCATGCGGACGGGCCGGGCGCGCGACGCGCGGGCGGCAGGGGGCTGCCGCCACGCCGGCGGGAGGGGGCTCCGCGCCGGCGATCTCGTCATGGAGCGCCGCTCAGGCGGTCTCCCAGCTCCAGGTGACCTGCGCGGCACGGGGCGCGCCGGGGCGCACCGGCTCCGCCGCATCGTCCGGGCCGCCGGGCGGCGCGGTCTGGGGCTCCAGGCACACCACGTCCTCCAGCTCGTCGAACACCACCATCCAGCCGGCGTCGCCCGCGATCTCCAGGCTCAGCGCGCCCGGCCAGTCGATGCGGGCCCGGCCGTCGGGCACCTCGAACGCGTCGTCGAAGGGGCCCCGCACGTCCGCGGGGTCGAGGCGGCGCCCGGTGGGGAGGCCCGCGGCGTCACGCTCCAGGACGGCGCTCGCGTCCATGCGCCACCGCAGCGGCTCGCCACGGTCGAGGCGGCGGCGGAACCAGGGATGCCAGCCCAGCTCGGCCGGGAACGGGTCGCCGTCGGTGGCGACCTCCAACCTCGACCGCAGGCGGCCCTCGCCCAGCTCCCAGGTCACCGTGGCGCGGCCGGGCCACGGCCACGCGGGGCCCAGTTCCCCGCGCAGCTCCACCCGGTGGGGGGTCCGTTCGGCCACGCGCAGGGCGCGTCCCAGGAGCGTCCCGTGCATGGCGTACCCCAGGTACGTCACCGGCATCGGGTGCTCGGCGCCCGCGAAGCGCACGGCGTTGCCGCGCAGCCGCCCCGGCCAGGGCACCATCGGGTAGCAGCCGTGCTCCTCCGGGAGCGGGCCCCGCGTGCCCAGCAGCTCCAGGTCACCCACGCGCCACGACACCAGGCGGCCGCCCGCGGACGGGTCCACCCGCACCGAGGCGCCCCCGGCGGCCAGCTCCAGGGTCGCCGCGCTCACGCGGCCCGTTCCCGCACCCGCTCGACGCAGCCGATCGGGTCGTCCAGCAGCGGTGCGAACACCGACTCCGCCGCGCCGATGAGCGCGGCGTCGCGGTCCATGCCGGGCAGCGCGAGGCGCACCTGCTCGCGCGGCGCGGTCAGTGCCGCCTCCAGCTCGTCGCGCACCTGGTCGGCCACCAGCGGCAGCAGCTTGCTGAGCAGGCCGCCGCACACCACCACGTCGGGGTTGAAGACGTTCACCAGGTTCCCCACCCCGATGCCGAGCCACCGGCCGATCTCGCCCAGCCGGCCCGCCTCGGCCGCCGACGGGACCTCCGCCAGCAGGGCGTCCACGGGGTCGCCGGGCTGCCCGCCCAGCGCGCGCACCACGGCCTCCTCGCCGATCTCGGTCTCCCAGCAGCCGCGGCGGCCGCACCGGCACCGCCGGCCCCCGGGGTTGACCACCATGTGGCCCACCTCACCGCCGTAGCCGCCGGCGCCCACCATGAGCCGGCCGTCCAGGATGATGCCGCCGCCCACGCCCACCTGGCCGGCCAGAAACACCATGTTCGCCGAGCCGCGTCCCACGCCGCGCAGATGCTCGGCGATGGCGCCCATGTCGGCGTCGTTGCCCACCACGATCGGCCCGGCGCCCGGGATGCGGGCCTCCAGCATGGCCGCCACGGGGACGTCCACCCAGCCCATGTTCGGTGCGAAGCGCACCAGGCCGTCGGAGTGCCGCACCACGCCGGGGATGGCGAGGCCCACGCCCAGGCACACCGCGCCCGCGGGCGCATCGGCCAGCAGCTCCGCGGTGAGCCGCTCCAGCTGGCGGAACACGGCCTCGGGATCCGGGTCGCGGTTGGTGTGCCGCGCCTCCCGCCGGCTCGCCACCGCGCCGCCCAGCGACACCACCGCCGCGATGGTGCGCTCCACGCGCAGGTCGAACGCCAGCGCGAACGCCCCGGACTCGTGCGGGGTCACCATGATCGAGGGCCGGCCGACGCCGCGCCCCACCGGGTCGCGCTCCACCGCCAGCCCGGCGCGCGCCAGGTCGGTGGTGAGCGCCCCCACCGTGCTGCGGTTGAGGCCGGTGAGCCGCGTGATGTCCGCGCGGGACACCGGGCCGCCCAGGTGCAGGATCCGGAGGAGGCGGCCGAGATTGTGCCGGCGCACCTCCTCCTGCGTCGCACCCGCGAGTGAGCTTGTCACGGTCCGCCTTCCGGCCGACTCGATCTTGATGGGATCAGCCCGATACCGACCGGCGCCGGGACAGGGCATCGACGCTCGCCGCGATCAGCAGCACCGCGCCGGTCACCGCGAACTGGATGCCCGCCTCCTGGGTCAGCAGGGGCAGGCCGTTCAGGATGACCCCCACCACCAGGCCGCCGGTGATGGCATCGACGATGCGGCCCTTGCCGCCGAAGAGGCTGGTGCCGCCGATCACCGCGGCGCCCACGGCGAGCAGCAGGGTGAGGGTGCCACCGGTGGTGGGCGAGACCGAGTTGTCCCGCGAGGCGAACAGGATGCCCGCCACCGCCGCCAGCGTGGAGCACAGCACGAAGCAGATGATCTTGACCCGAACCACGCTGATGCCGGCGCGGCGCGCCGCCTCGGCGTTGCCGCCCACCGCGTACACGTGGCGGCCGAAGTTGGTGCGGGTGAGCAGGAACGTGAGCCCCACGAACAGCACCAGGATGAGCGGCAGCACGTAGGGGATGCCCTTGATGGAGGTGATCTCCGGACGCCGTGAGCGCTCCTCGTTGAGGAAGTAGGTGACCGCCAGGATCACCACCGCCAGCAGACCGGTCTTGGCGAGCCACACGGTGAAGGCCTCGGTCGCCAGACCGGCGGCGGCCCGCCCGCGGCGACGCATCAGCGTGAGCAGCGCGTAGCCGCCCACCACCACCAGGGCGAGCAGCCACCCGCCCCACACCGGGAGGTTGTCGTTCTGGATCGCGAGGATCGTCTCGTCGCGGATGCCGATCGTGCCGCCGTCACCGATGATCAGCAGCAGCACGCCCTGGAAGGCCAGGAACGTCGCCAGGGTCACCACGAAGGACGGGATGCCCAGGTTCGCCACCAGCACGCCCTGTGCCAGCCCCACGACCACGCCGGTCAGCAGGCACGCGCCCAGGCCCAGCGCCAGCGGCCAGCCATGCTCGGTCATCGTGACGCCCAGGACCGCGGCGCACATACCGGCCGTGAAGCCGGCGGCCAGGTCGATCTCGCCGAGCAGCAGCACGAAGATGAGCCCCATGGCGATGACGATCACCATGGCCGACTGGCCCACCAGGTTCGCGAAGTTGAACGAGGACAGGAAGCGGTCGCCCTCCAGGGAGCCGAAGAGGAGCACCAGCGCCGCAAGGCCCAGCATGGCCGGCAGGGAGCCGAGGTCCCCGCCGCGGAGCCGGTCCACGTACGCGTGCACGGCGCCGGCGACGCCGCCGGGCTCCTGGCCCTCCGCCACCTGCTCGGCCGGGGTGGTGGTCACAGCGCCACCTCCGCCATCGCCGGGGAGAGCCCGATGTCGCCGCTGCGCCCCGCGGTGATGAGCTCCACCACCTGGTTGCGCTGCACGTCCTTGGTGTCCACCTGCGCGGCCAGCTGCCCCAGGTAGAGGACCGCGATGTCGTCGGCCACCTGCATCACGTCGCCGAGGTTGTGCGAGATGAGGATGACGCCCAGCCCGTTGTCGGCGAGCTGGCGCACCAGACGCAGCACCTGCTCGGTCTGCGCCACGCCGAGGGCGGCGGTGGGCTCGTCCAGGATCACGAGCTTGCTGTTCCACAGCACCGCGCGGGCGATGGCGACGGTCTGCCGCTGACCACCGGAGAGGCTGGCCACCGGCTGCCGCACCGAGCGCAGGGTGCGGACCGCCAGACCGTCGAGGGTCTTGCGCGCGCGGGCCTCCATCACGTCCTCGTTGAGGGTGATGCCCTTCATGACCTCACGGCCCAGGAACATGTTGTGCACCACGTCCAGGTTGTTGCACAGCGCGAGGTCCTGGTACACGACCTCGATCCCGAGGGCGTTGGCGGCCTTGGGATCGTGCACCTCCACCGGGACGCCCTCGTAGAGGTACTCGCCGGCGTCGAAGTTGTGGATGCCGGCGACGCCCTTGATGAGCGTCGACTTGCCGGCGCCGTTGTCGCCGACGAGGGCGGTCACCCGCCCGGAGCGGACCTTCAGATCGACACCGCGGAGGACCTCCACGGCGCCGAAGCTCTTGTGGATGCCGCGGAGCTCGAGGAGCGGCGTGTCACCGCCCGCCGTCGCGGCGGACGCGTCTGGTTCGGACATTTGGTCGGATACCTCGCCTGCTGCAGCCGGGACGGGAGCGGGACCGCGATACGCGGGCGGCCGGGGGAGGGCCGCCCGCGTATCCCCGCGGGGGATTGCTCGGCGCTTACTCCACGCCGAACTTGGTGCACGCCGCCTTGAGCTCGGCGGTGGTGCAGAGCTTCGCCGCGGTGGTGTAGCCGTCGGCGACGACGTCCTTCACGTTCTCCGCGAAGATCGCCTGCGGCTCGAGGAGCACGGACGGGACGTCACGGCCCGACTCGGTGTCCTTCACGGTGGCGGTCGCGGTCGTGGGCTCCTCACCCTTGGCCAGGGCGATCGCCAGCTCGGCGGCCGCGTCGGCCTCCTGACGCACGGCCTTGTAGACCGTCATGCACTGGGTGCCGAGCAGCACGCGCTGCAGACCCTCGTCGGTGGCGTCCTGACCGGTGACCGGGATCTTGCCCGCCACGCCGTTGCGCTCCAGCACGGAGATGACCGCGCCGCCGAGGCCGTCGTTGGCGGCGTCGACGCCCACGAAGTTGCCGTTGGCCTTCGTGTACATCTGCTCGAAGATCCGGCCGGCCTGCGTGTTGTCCCAGTCCGGGACGCTCTGGTCGGCGGCGATCGTGTAGCCGGCGGCCTTGATGGCGGCCTCGTAGCCCTGCTTGAACAGCGTGGCGTTGTTGTCGGTGGGCGAGCCGTTGAGGAGCGCCACCGGGCCGCTGGTCTTGCCGAGGTCCGTCATGCACTTCACGAGGCCCTCACCCTGCGCGGTGCCGACGGCCACGTTGTCGAACGACACGTAGTAGCTGGCCTCGCCGTTGAGCGTCAGGCGGTCGTAGTCGATCGTCTTGATGCCCTGGGCGGCGGCCTTCTTCTGACAGGCCGCGCCGGTCTCGCTGTCCAGGTTCACGATCATCAGCACGGCCACGCCGTCGTTGATCATCTGGTCACAGAGCGTCGCGAACTTCGCCTTGTCGCCGTTCGCGTTCTGGATGTCGGCGGTCACGTCGGCCGCCGCGAAGGCGTCACCGAGGAACTTGCGGTCCGCCGTCTCCCAACGGGCCGAGGACGCGCTGTCCGGCAGGATCACGCCGACGGAACCGACCTCGGCCGCCGTGGTGTCGCCATCGCCGGTCGAGGCCTCGTCGTCACCGCAGGCCGCAACGCCGAAGGCCATCACTGCAAGAGCGGCGCCGATGGCCAGGGAACGCTTACCACGCATAGGTGTGTCTCCTTGATCTGATGCGAGTCGGTGGGTGAAGCGGGGTCCGGTCCACGGACCGGGGGTTCAGGGACGGAGTCCGAGGATGTGGTCGATCACGAGCTGGTCGAGCCGCTCGTTGTTCAGGGCACGCGCGCCGAGGGCGTCCACGTCGAACGCCTCCTCGCGAAGGGCTGCGGCCGCCGCCGGGCTGTAGCTCCCGACGGACGCCTCGCGGAGATCGGGGACGCCGCCGGGTCGGCGTCGAACGCCCGGACCCGCTCGGCGAGGGCCTTGTAGGTGCGCATGCACCCGCGGGCGAAGTCCCAGATGCCCTCGCCGCTCTCCACGCGGTACGGCCGCGCGTCGAAGTGGCGGGGGCCGTCGTACCCGCTGCCCTCCAGCAGCCGGACGAGGAAGAACTGGTCCTTCAGGGCCTGCGAGCCGAACCGCAGGTCCTGGTCGTAGCGGCCCACGTTCTGGTCGTTCAGGTCGATGTGGAAGAGCTTGCCCTCCCAGATCGCCTGCGCGACGCCGTGGTGGAACGACAGCCCGGCCATCGTCTCGTGCGCGAACTCGGGGTTCAGGCCCACCATGTCCGGGTGGTCGAGCGTGCGGATGAAGCTCAGCGCGTGCCCGATGGTGGGCAGGAAGATGTCGGCGCGGGGCTCGTTCGGCTTGGGCTCGAGTGCGAAGCGGATGTCGTAGCCCTGGTCCCGCACGTACTCGCACAGGAAGTTCAGCGCCTCGCGGAAGCGGTCGAGCGCCGCGACCGGGTCCTTGGCCGCGTGCGAGTCCACGCCCTCGCGGCCACCCCAGAACACGTACGTCGGCGCGCCGAGCTCGGCGGCCAGGTCCAGGTTGCGCATGACCTTCTGGATGGCGAACCGGCGCACCTTCGGCGCGTTGCTGGTGAACGCCCCGTCCTTGAACACCGCGTGCGAGAAGAGGTTCGTGGTGGCCATCGACACCACGACCCCGCTGTCGGCGAGCGCGCGGCGGAAGCGGGCGATGATCGCATCGCGCTCCGCGGCCGGCGTGCCGAACGGGATGAGGTCGTCGTCGTGGAAGCTGACGCCCCACCCGCCGATCTCCCCGAGGCGGCCCACGAAGTCCACGGGGTCGAGCTTCGGGCGGGTGGGACCGCCGAAGGGATCGCCGCCCACGTGGCCGATGGTCCACAGGCCGAAGGCGAACTTGTCAGAGGGTGTCGGAGCGAGCGGGTCGGGCATCGGTTCCGTTCACGGAGATTGGTCAAACGAACATGTTGTGGCGCGCAACATATTCCATTTGCAACATCCCGCACAACCCCCAGTCTGAAAAACGCATGGCCATGCGTTTCAGAACGCTCCGAGATGTTTCAGGGCTCCCCGGAAACGGTCAGGAGCCCACGGCGGCCCGGGCGGCCGCGTAGGCCTCCCGGACCGCCGGGGCGGGGTCCGCGTGCACCGCGTGCACGGCCCCGGTGTCCCAGGCGGGCGGGGCGTCCGCCCCGGAGTGCGCCCAGGCGGCCTGCCGGGCCGCCCCCAGCGCCACGTACTCGCCCGCCGCGGGCACGTGGACGGTGCCGCCGAAGAGCGTGGCCGCCACGTGCCGCACCGCGGGTGAGGCGGCGGCGCCGCCGATGAGCAGCACCCGCCCGCCGTCACGCGGTCCCAGCGCGTCGACGGCGTCCGCCAGGCCGCACAGCATCCCCTCCACGGCGGCGCGGGCCATCGTCCCCGGCGTCATGTTGGCGCGGGTCATCCCCACCAGCGTGCCGGTGGCGTCGGGCAGGTCCGGCGTCCGCTCCCCGTCCAGGTACGGGATCAGCACCAGCCCGCCGGCGCCGGCCGGCGCCGCGAGCGCCAGGTCGCTCAGGCGGTCCAGATCGGTGCCCAGCAGGGTCGCGGCGGCCGACACCACCCGGGCCGCGTTGAGCGTGCACACCAGCGGGAGGAACCGGCCGGTCGCGTCGGCGAAGCCGGCGACGATGCCGGTGCCGTCCGCCGTGGGACACTCGGCCACGGCCATCGCCGTCCCGGAGGTCCCCAGCGACACCACCACGTCGCCCGGACCCAGCCCCAGTCCCAGCGCGGCGCCCATGTTGTCGCCGGTGCCGGCGCCCAGGATCACGCCGCCGGGGGTCTGCCCCACCGCCTCACCGGGGCCGGCCACCCGCGGCAGGCCGGCCTCCCGGCCCAGCGCGCGCACGAGGAGCTCACGCCGGTACTCGCCGGTCGCCGGCGACCAGTAGCCGGTGCCGCTGGCGTCACCGCGGTCGGTGGCGAGCACCGTCCCCCCGGACAGCCGGTGGGTGAGCCAGTCGTGCGGCAGCAGCACGGTCGCCGCCCGCGCCGCCGATTCCGGCTCCATGCGGGCCAGCCAGCGCAGCTTGGTGACGGTGAACGACGCCACGGGCACGCTGCCCACCGCGTCGGCCCACGCCTGCCCACCGCCCAGCTCGGCCACGAGGTCCGCAGCGTCCGCCGCCGAGCGGGTGTCGTTCCACAGCAGGGCCGGGCGCACCACCTGGCCAGCGTCGTCGAGCACCACCATGCCGTGCTGCTGCCCGGCCACCGACATGGCCACCACGCCGTCCATGATCCCGTCCTTCGCGGCGTTGAGCGCCTCCCACCAGCGGTCGGGGTGGCACTCGGTGCCGTCGGGGTGCGGCGCGCGTCCCTCGCGGACCACCGCGCCGGTCGCGGCGTCGCACACCACCACCTTCACCGACTGGGTGGAGGAGTCGACCCCGGCGACGAGCGGCACGGCCCTACCTCGCCGCGACGGCGGGCGCGGCGGCGGGCCGCAGGCCCATGGCGCCGGCGATGAGCCCGTACGAGCGCAGGCGCTCGGCGTGGTCGTGGACCATGGTCATCACCATCACCTCGTCCGCCGCGGTCTCCTCGGCGAGCGCCGTGAGCTGGCCGGCCACGCCGGCGGGGTCGCCCAGCACCTGCGCCCGCCGGTAGCGGCGGATCTGGTCGTGCTCGGATGCGTTGTAGTCCAGGGCCGCGGCCTCGTCCGGCGGCTCCAGCGGACCGGGCCGGCCCTGCCGCAGCCGCAGCACGCCCAGCGCCATCGACCAGGCCAGGTGCTCGGCCCGCTCGGCGGTGTCGGCGCAGATGGCCGACACGCCCAGGATGGCGTAGGGCTCATCCAGGAACCCCGGCCGGAAGCGGTCGCGGTACATGCGCATGATGTCGGTGGCGCCGCGCGGGTTGAGGTGCCGGGCGAACGCGAACCCGGTGCCCATCGCGGCGGCCACCTGGGCGCCGTACTCCGATGAGCCGAGGATCCACACCGGCGGCAGCGGCACGTCCGACGGCTCGGCGGCGACGGGCGCGAACGGGTGGTCCGACGGGAAGCCCTCCCCGCCGAACGCCAGCAGCTCGGCCAGCTGGGTGGGGAAGTCCGGGGTCTCCGCCCCGCGCCGGATGGCGTAGGCGGTGAGGCCGTCGGTGCCCGGCGCGCGGCCCAGGCCCAGGTCGATGCGCCCGGGGTGCAGTGCCTCCAGCACCCGGAACGCCTCGGCCACCCGCAGCGGGCTGTGGTTGGGCAGCATCACGCCGCCGGAGCCCACGCGGATGCGCGAGGTGTTCGCCGCGACGTGGGCGATCATCACCTCCGGCGCGGGGCAGGCCATGGTGGGCGAGTTGTGGTGCTCGGCCACCCAGTACCGGTGGTAGCCCAGCGCCTCCGCGTGGCGGGCCAGCTCGGTGCTGTTGCGCACCACGGCGGGGCTGCCGGCGCCCGCCGGCACGGGCGCGAGATCGAGCACCGAGATGGGGAGGCTCATCCGGGGATCGCCCCGTCCTCGCCCAGCAGCGCGATCGCCTCGGCCAGCGTGGTCTCCGGCCCGGGGACCACCAGGTCGGACCCGATGAACTCGTCCACCGCGAGCGGCGTGCCCACCCGCGTGATCGTGTGGGCCAGGGCACCCAGCGCGGCGGTCAGGGCCGTCTCGTCGCCGGCGGCCAGCGCCGCCTCCACCTGCCCGTCGGCGGTTTCCACGACGGCCATGTCGGCGTCGTCGAGCCGGAACTGCCCGATGCCCAGCACCCGGATGATCATGCCGCGCCCCCCGTCTGCGCCCGGCCCGGCCCGGCGCCGCCGATCTCGGCCTTCAGCCGCTCCAGCTCCTGGTCGACCTTCGTGCCGGCCGCCGCGGTGGCGACCTCCGCGTCCAGGCGGTCGCCACCCGACAGGTCCTCCAGGCTCCCGGAGGCGATGAGCTCGTCGATGGCCTCGGCCCGCGCCTGCATGTTCTGCAGCCGGTCCTCGGCCTTGGCGGCCGCGGCGCCCATGTCGGCCATGTCCTCCGAGAGGCCGGAGACGGCCTCCCCCACCTTCACCTGCGCCTCCGCCGCCGAGTACTGGGCCTGGATGGTGTCCTTCTGGGTGCGGAACGCGTCGATGCGGGCCTGCAGCTTGGCCTCGGTGAGCGACATCTTGTCGTGTTCGGCCACCAACACCGCGCGCTGCTCGGTGATCTGGGCGATCTGCGCCTCCACCCCGGCGCGCCGCTGCAGCGCCTGGCGGGCGAGGTCCTCGCGGCCGGCCTGCAGGGCCTCGCGGGCATGCTGCTCCAGCGCCGCGGCGCTCGCCCCCAGCCGGTCGATCTGGATGTCCAACCGCAGACGACCCGCGGTGACGTCGGCCATCGCGCGCCCGAGCGTCGCCAGCACCTGCTGGCTCTTCTCCAGCGAGACGTCCATCAGATCGCCGGGCTCCCGGCCGTCGTCCTCGGCCGCCGCGCGGCCGCGGAAGATCGAGGTGATGCGCTCGAACAGGCCCATGGAACTCCGGTGCTCGCGGGGGTGACCACCCGAGCCTAGCCCGATGCGCCCGGGTTCGGAACGCCCGGCGCTTGCGGGGCGGGCCGGACGCTGCGACCGTTGGCCCATGCGAACCCACCCCCGCGGCCCCCTCGGCGCCCTGCTCGCCGCCATGGCCCTCCTGATGCTCGTCGCCGCGGCCCCCGCGGCCGCGCTGATCAACCCGAACCAGCTCCTGGACACGGACGTCGCCGCGGAGCCCTCGGCGCAGCTCACGCGCGCCGAGCGGAACCAGCTGGACACCGCGGCCCGGCGCCTGGCCGCCCAGGGCACGCCCACCAAGTTCATCGTGCTGGGCCGGGCCCCCGGCACCGTCGAGGAGCAGCGCCAGTACGCCTCGCTGGTGCGCAGCACCGTGGGTCAGCAGTACTCGGTGCTGGTGCTGTCCGCGTCGCCCCGGCGGCTCACATTCGCCACGCCCCTCCCGCAGAGCGAGACCACGGCGATCTTCAACGCCCGCGTTCCGGAGCTGCGGGCGGACCCGGTGAACGGGACCGTGCTCGTGGCCCAGGACATCGGCAGGGCCGTCGCGACGACCGAGCCGGAGCCGCAGGTGACCCAGGACACCGGATCCGGCGGGGACAGCGGCGGCGGGAGCATCCTGCCGCTGCTGGTCATCGCGGGTGTGGGCGCGGGCGGCATCTTCTGGCTCACCCGCCGCGGCCGGAAGAAGGCCCGGCGGCGCGTGGAGGATCAGCGCGGCCTCGAGAAGGCGATGCTCGACCCGATGATCGACGGGCTCGCCGCCCAGATCAACGACCTGGATCCCGAGATCCAGGTGGGCGGGGAGCGTGCGCAGGCGGCCAAGGCCGACTACCAGGACGCCGTGCTCACCTACTCCGACGCCCGCGCGGCGGCCGAGAAGGCGCAGACGCCGGCACAGATCGCGGAGGCGCGGGCGATGCTGGAGAAGGGCCTGCGCTCCGCCCGGCGGGCGCGCGCGCAGCTGGACGGCCGGCCCGTGGAGGAGGCCGAGCAGGAGCCCCTGCTGGAGGGCCTCTGCACGTTCGACCCCAAGCACGGGCGCGCGGTGGGCCAGGCCACCGTCACCGCGCCCGACGGCCGCACCGCCGAGGTGCCGGTGTGCGCCGACTGCATGCGGCGCATGGAGCACGGCGAGGCCCCCGAGATCCGCGAGATCGAGATCGCGGGACACCGGCGCCCGTACTGGCAGTCCGGCGGCGGCGGCATGGGAGGCCTCATGAACGGCGCCCTGCTGGGCATCCTGCTGGGCGGCATGTTCGGCGGCGGATCGGCCAGCGGCGACATGGGCCAGCAGGACCAGGGCGGCGGATGGCCCGACCAGTGGTCCGGCGGCGGCGACGCCGGCGGCGGCGGCTTCGGCGGCGGTGACTTCGGCGGCGGTGGCGGCGACGCCGGAGGCGGCGGCTTCTAGCTAGCCGGTGGTCTCGGTGACCCGGTAGCGGCGCGCGTCACGGTCCAGCGCCGCCCGGGTCCGGGGACCGAGCGTCCCGTTCGCCGGGAGCTTCACCGAGGTCTGGTACCGCTGCACGGCCCGCAGCAGCGGCGTGGTGAAGCGGTTGCCGATGGGCCACCGCGGCGGGAGCGCCTGGATGGCCACCATCTGGGTCTGGACGCCGCGCAGCACGGTGCGGCGCACGCCGAACTGGACGCGACCGGACGGGTCGTAGCGCAGCTGGTCGCCCAGCACGCCGTCCAGCGAAGGGTGGCGCACCGGCAGCGGCGCGAGCTCGGCGACGCGCAGCACCATGGTGGCGCGGTTGCCGTTCACGTCCTCGGCCACCAGCACGTGGCGCACGCCGGCGCTGATGGCCGCGGCGGTGGCGCCCTCGCCCAGGGGCCTGCCGTCGATGGTGATGCGCCGCACGCCGCTGAGGCCGTCGGTGACGGTGATGGCCGCCACCACCCGGCCGGGGCTCGCCACGCCCGGCGCGGTGACCCGCAGGATGGGCGGGGTGCCGTCGATCACCACCCGGTCCGTCACGTCCCGGCTGTTGCCCACCATGTCCGTGGCCCGCACCACCACAGCTCCACGCCCTTCGCCCCGATGTTCTGCGGGGCCGTCGGCCCGCGCAGCAGCCGCACGCCGGCCACCCCGGTCTCGGGGTCCACTGCCCGGGCGCGCAGGATGTTGCGCCGCACCATGAGGGTGAGGGCCGGCGGCCGGTCGTCCACCACGACGTCCACGTTCTGCTGCACCAGCGTGCCGTCGCGGGCCATCACCGACACCCCGATGCGATGCGTCCCGGGCATCGCGAACTGCCCGCTGAACCTCGGGCCGATCGCCAGCAACTGCCCGTCCATGCGCCACTCGACGGGGGTCACGGCGATGCCGTCGATGGCGGCGGTGAGGCTGGCCGTGCCACCGGGCTTCATCATCACCCGCTGCGCGGAGATGGTGAGCTTGGGCGGCAGCCCGGGGTCCGGCATGACGCTGTACGCGGACGAGGCATCCGACACGTTGCCCGCGGCGTCGACCGCGAGCACCGTGACGCTGCGCGTCACCGCCGGGTCGAGCCCCGTGATGTCGAACGACGGCTCGGTGGTGGTGCCCACCTCCTGCCCATCCAGCTGCACCACGTAGTGATGCACGCCGGAGGTGGTGACGATGGTCGCCGACGGTGACACCTCGCCCTGGTTGCCGGCGAGGTCCGCGGCGCGCACCGTGTAGACGTGCTCGGTGCCGTAGTCCGCCGGGGGCGTCCACCTCGCGCGCAGCGTCCCCCGCGCGGGGACGGTCACCAGCAGCCCGGCGGGCGGGTCGGGCGCCGAGATGTCGGTGGCCCCGGCATCGGTGAGCGTGGTGGTGGACACGCTGCCGAGGGCCGCGCCGTCGCGCCGCACCGCGTACGTGGCGGCGCCGGCCACGGCGTCCCAGCTCACGCGCTGCGGCCATCCGGTGCCGGTCGGCGGCGCGGGCCGCGGCGGCGGCGTCCGGTCGATCCAGACCAGCCCCGACGGGTCCGGGCCGCCCGCGTGCGCCGGTGCCCAGGCGCTGCGGTTGCCCACGAGGTCCACGCCGCGGAACTGCACGAGGGTCTGGCCCTCCCCGGCCACCGTCAGCGATGCGCCGGACACGGCGCTGGTCCACGTGGCGCCGCCGTTGGTCGACGTCCGGTACTCGTAGCCGGCCAGGCCGGCGGTGGCATCGGTGGATCCCGACGCCGTGACCGTCACGTCGGGGGTGTTGAGCGGCGTGGGCTGAGCGCCCGACACGGTCGGGAGCGTCGGGGCGGTCGCATCGGAGACCACCGTCCGGCCGGGTGACTGCAGGCTCAGGTTCCCGGCCCCGTCGTAGGCCACCACGCGGTACAGGTGGCTGCCGTCGGGACTGGTGGTGTCCAGGAACAGGGGCATCGAGGTCGTGCCCACCTGGACGCCGTCGCGCAGCACCCGGTACCCGGCGAGCCCGCTTCCGCCGGTGTCGGTGACCGCCGACCAGGTGAGCGACGGCGCGGAGGTGGGCGAGCCGGCGCTGGGCTGGGCCGGCGTGCTGGGCGTGGTGCGGTCGATGCGCACGATGCCCTCGGGGGACGGCGCGCCGGCCCAGGCGGACCGATTGCTCAACGCGTCCACGCTGCGGAACTGCAGGAACGTCTCGCCCTGGGCGCTGATCACCGCCGAGGCGCCCGCCGTGGGTGCCGACCAGCTGCCGCCGCCGTCGCCGGAGGTGCGGTACTCGTAGGAGACGGCGTCGGCCCCGCCGCCGCCGGCGGACACCGTCACCGACACCGACGGCGCCCACGCGGACGATCCGCCGCTCACCACCGGGGCGTTCAGGGGCAGCGCGGCGGCGGGCACCGCGAGGACGATCGCGCATGCGATGACGGCCATGCGGCCCATGCGGGGCCCGCGCCGGGGCCGGGCGCGGGCGCGTCGTGGGGTGCGGCGGATCTCGGGCATGCGAAGGTTTGGGAACTTTGCTTCCCGTTTCGCCTTCGGCATCCGGGGGCTCGAAATGAGCCGCACGGTCCCCGCCGGACCGGGCCGGCGGAGAGAGGTGACACGCGCCCGCCGATCTCCTTGCGACCGCTCCAGCCGGGTCGCGACGGTCCGCACCCCCGCGGCGGAACCGTCGCGCCGGCCGGTGATCGCCTCTCCGTAGGAGGGCGACGCGGCGGGCGCGCGTCGGAATCGACACTACATGACGAATATGCGTCGTCGACCCCCAAAGGACCAGCGTTTGGCCCGCAAACCGGGTCCTCCGGGTCGTTTCGCATGAGGGGTTTCCCTCGCTCGGGATGTGGGATCGTTTTCACGAGGGCGTGAGGCGCGCGGCTCACCCCGCGCCCCGTGCGGGCCGATCCACGGAGGGTGAGGAGTTGGTCCGGCACGGTTGCCGCATGCGCCTTGCTGCTCGGGTGGGTGCCCGTGGCGGCCGCCTCGCCGATCCCGCCGGTCCCGCGGCATGCCGCCCTCACCGCGCTGGTGGTGTGGCCCACGGTCGCGCGCGCCGCCCCGCACCGCGACGCACGCCCGCTCATGCGCCTCACGGGCGCCACCGCGTACTCCCGGCGGCCGCAGGCGATGCTCGTCACCGGCGTCCGCCGCACCACGCGAGCCACCTGGGTGCGCGTGCAGTTGCCGATCCGCCCCAACGGCACGGCGGGATGGGTGCGGCGCGGCACCGTGCGCCTCCAGGTGACCCGGGTGCGGGTGGTCGTGCGGCTGGCCTCGCGGCGTCTGGAGATCTGGCGCGGGCCGCGCCGCCTGGTGAGCTGGCCGGTGGGCATCGGCCGCGCCGGGACGCCGACGCCGGTGGGCCGCTTCGCCGTGCAGGACGCCCTCCCGACCCTGCCCGGCTGGCGGCGGGTCTACGGTGGTTGGACGATCCCGCTGACCGCGCACTCCCCCACGCTTCGGTCGTTCATGGGCGGCGACGGCCTGGTGGCGCTGCACGGCGGGCGCCCCTGGCGGCTGGGCGTGCCATCCAGCAACGGCTGCGTGATCCTGTCGGAGGCGCACCTGGCGGTGGTGGCGCGGCTGGTGCGGCCCGGGACGCCGGTGGTCATCACACCGCGCTGACCGGTCCCCGTGCCGGGTCCGGACCGCCCCGGCTACGATCCGCGTGGATGGTGTCCCTCGACCAACCGCTGCCCACCGGCGGGGCGGTGCGCCACACCGGCCCCCGCGACGGGGACGTGGTGGTGGCCCTCAACGGCGGCCGGGCGCGACCCGTGCCCGGTGACTGGAGCCCGTCCATCGAATGGCTGGTGCGGCGCCTCTCGGCGCGCCTGCCCGAGGTGGGCTTCACCGAGGTGCGCTACCGGGTGAAGTCCTGGCGGCGCCTGGACGACTGCATCGAGGACGGCCTGGCCGCGGTGGACGCGGCCCTCGAGGCGGGCGCGCGACGGGTCGCGATGCTCGGATTCTCGATGGGCGGGGCCGTGAGCCTGGCCTGCGCGGGGCAACGCCCGGTGCGGGACGTGGTGGCCCTCGCGCCCTGGATCCCCCGGGAGCTGGACCTCGCGGCGCTGCGCGGCAGCCGCGTGACCGTGCTGCACGGGTCGCTCGACGCGGCCTTCCCCGGCGTGCCCGCGCTGCGCCCCGGGCATTCCCTGGAGGGCGTCCAGCGCATGCGGGCGCTGGGCGTGGAGGCCACCCACACCGTCATCACCGGCGGTGTGCACGGCGTGGCGCTGCGGCCCCTCGGGATCCTCGCCCCACTGCCGCGGGCCGGCGAGTGGCTGCGCCTGGCCCATGCCGGGCTGGCGCGCTTCGCCGACGGCGGCTAGGCCGGGTCGATCTCCCGGCGCGCGAGCCGCTCGGGCGTCGGCAGCTTGACGCGCCAGATGAGGCCCAGCTTCTCCATGCCGCGGATGACCATCCAGCTCACGTCGATCTGGAAGCGGCCGAGGCCGTGGCGGGCCGAGCCGGGGAACGCGTGGTGGTTGTTGTGCCATCCCTCGCCGAACACCAGCATCGCCACCAGCCACTGGTTGCGGCTCTTGTCGGACGTCTCGTAGGTGCGCCGCCCGAACGTGTGGCAGATCGAGTTGACGCTCCACGTGGCGTGGTCGAACACGAAGATGCGCACCAGGCCGGCCCACACCATCGCCTGCACGCCGCGGTCGACCTCACCGGTCACCGCGAAGGCCACGCCGAACGGAATCGCCAGGCCAAGCGCGACCCACACCAGGTAGAGCCGGTCGATCCAGCGGATCAGGGGCTCGTTGAAGAGGTCCTTGCCGTAGGTGTCCCCGCGCTCCATGCCCTTCGTGGTGAAGAGCCACCCCATGTGGGCGTGGAACAGGCCGCCGATGGCGCCCCGCCAGCCCTCGCCGTGCCCATGGGGCGAGTGCGGGTCGCCCGGCTTGTCGGACATCGCGTGGTGCTTGCGGTGGTCCGTGACCCACTGGGTGAGCGGGCCCTGGGTGGCCATGCAGCCGGCGATGCCCCAGAACGCGCGCACCACCTTGCCGCTCTGGAACCCGCGGTGGGAGAAGAGCCGGTGGAAGCCCACCGTGATCCCCAGTCCGCACCAGACGTACATGATCGCGAACAGCACGAGGTCGAGCCACGAGAGGGCGACGCCCCAGAGGATCCCCGCGGCGGACAGCACGCCGAAGAAGGGAACCACGACCGCGATGAGGGTGATGATCCTGCTGGGCAGCGACGTGTGTTGCCGCACGGTGGCGACGGGCACGCGCGGGCCCGGGGGAACGGCCGCGTTTGAGCTCACGGCGCGGAACCATAGCGGGGGACGGAGCAGATGCGATCACCAACGCGTCCTCCGCATGACGGCCGTCACGTGACACCGGGCCGTTGTATTTCGAGACAGACTCGTAATATAACCTCCTCGCGATGAGCCACCCGCTGCCCCGAGGAGCCCCGAAATGCCCACCAAGATCACGTTCTTGTTCGGCAACCCCACCGACCCCGCCGCGTTCGAGGACGCCTTCGCCGAGGGCTACCTGGGCCTCGTCCGGGCGCTGCCCGGGGTGGAGCGGGTCGAGGCCGCCAGGGTGTGGCCGAGGGAGGACGGCAGCCCCACACCCGCGCACCGGGTCGTCGACGCCCACTTCGCCGACTACGCGGCCGCCTGTGCCGCGGTGACCACCGAGGCGGCCGCCGCGCTCTTCCCGGCCACCTTCCAGCTCGGCACGGGCGGGGTCACCATCCTGTTCAGCGACATCGAGGTCGCCGCCTGACCGCCGCCGCACGCCCCGTCCGGGTCCGGATCCCGCCCCCGGGGGGCGCCGTCTGTGCGAGCCTGGGCGGGTGCGCATCGCGGTCATCGGAACGGGCATCGCCGGCCTGGGGGCGGCCCACGCCCTGAAGCGGGTCCACGACGTGGTGCTGTTCGAGAAGGACGGCCGCCCGGGCGGGCATTCCGACACGCACGAGGTGACCGGCGCGGACGGGGTGACCCGGGTGATCGACACCGGGTTCATCGTCCACAACCCGGCGAACTATCCGCTGCTCACCCGCCTGTTCGGCGAGCTGGGGGTCGCGACGCGCCCCTCGGAGATGAGCTTCTCGGTCACCTGCGAGCGGTGCGGGCTCAGCTACGCCGGCCGTTCGCCGTGGGAGCAGCGCGGTCACCTGCGCAGCCCGAGGATGGTGCGGCTGCTCACCGAGGTGACCCGCTTCCTGATGACCGCCGGGCGGTGGCTCGACGGACGGCACCGCACCCGCACGCTGGAGCAGATGGCCTGGGACGAGGGGTTCTCGCGGGACTTCCGCGACCACTTCCTGCTGCCGTTCACCGGCGCGATCTGGTCGATGCCGGCGGGCGCGTCGCGGGAGTTCCCCGCCGACACGGCCCTGCGCTTCTTCGCCAACCACAGCCTGCTGGGGATGCGGCGGCACACCTGGCGGACCGTCGAGGGCGGCAGCCGCGAATACGTGCGGCGCCTGGTGGCGCCCCTCGGCGACCGCCTCAACCTGTCCACCGGCGTCGCGCAGGTGCGCCGTGAGCCCGGGCGCGTGGTGGTGGCCACCGATGACGGCGCCGAGCACGCGGTGGACGCGGTGGTGGTGGCGACCCACTCCGACCAGGCGCTCCGGATGCTCGCCGATCCCACCCCCGACGAGCGCCGGGTGCTGGGGGCGATCGCCTACCGGCCGAACGTGGCGGTGCTGCACACCGACGAGCGCATGCTGCCGCCGCCGGGCGCGGTGCGGGCGTCGTGGAACCACCTCATCTCCGACTGCCGTGACGAGTCGGAGGCCCCGGGCGTGACGTACCTCATGAACCGGCTCATGCGGTTCGACGCGCCGCAGGCATGGTGCGTGACGCTGAACCGGGAGAACCGGATCGACCCCTCGCACGTATATGACCGTATGGAGTACGCGCACCCCCAGTACGACTTCCCCGCCGTGCGGGCGCAGGCCGACCTGCCCCGGGTGAGCGGCACGGACCGGGTGTGGTTCGCCGGGGCGTACCACCGGCACGGCTTCCACGAGGACGGGCTGCGGGCCGGGCTGGCCGCGGCCGCCGGGCTGGGGGCGCCCTGGTGACCACGGCGGCCGCGACGCGGTCGGCGATGTACACCGGCACGGTCATGCACTGCCGCCCCGAGGGCCCGCGCAACAGGTTCCGGTACCCGGTGTGCATGTACGCGGTGGACCTGGACGAGCTGCCCCGGCTCGGCGCCCGGATGCGGCTGTTCGGCGAGCGGGCACCCGCACCGCTCACGCTGCGGGCCGCCGACCACGTGGGCGATCCGGAGCGGCCCATCCGCGAGAACATCGAGGAGGCGCTGCGCGCCCACGGTGTCACCACCCCGATCGGGCGGATGGTGCTGGTGACCAACCTGCGCGTGCTGGGCTACGTCTTCAACCCCATCAGCTGCGTGTGGTGCTGGGACGACCGCGGGGAGCTGGCCGCCCTGGTGGCCGAGGTCTCCAACACCTTCGGGGAGCGCCACCTCTACGTGCTCCCGGCCGGGGAGGCCGTGCCGCGCGGGCGCTACCTGTCGTGGGAGCGCGAGAAGGCCATGCACGTCTCGCCGTTCTTCGGGATGGAGCACCGGTACCGGTTCGTGGCCGCCCCGCCCGGCGAGCGGCTGTTCCTGGAGGTGTCGGTGTGGCACGACGGGACCCGCGTGCTGCAGGCGACCCTGGAGGGGCGTCGCCGCCCGTTCACCGATCGTGCCCTCGTGTGGGCGCAGTTGCGCTATCCGCTCATGCCCGTCCGGGTGATCACGCTCATCCACCTGCAGGCGCTGCGCCTGCACCGGCTGGGCGCACGTTTCCACCGCAAGCCGCGCTTCCGCGCCGGGGAGGGATCCATGTCCGTGTCCGCCTCGAACGGGTCCGCGCCGGCCTCCGCCAACGGCGCGGCGCCGACGGTCCCCGCCCGCCAGGGCCTCCGGCCGCCGCCGCCGGCGGGGCGTTCGCCGTTCACCCCGTTCATCCGCCGCCTGGGGATGCGCATGGTCCTCACACGACCCACGATCGGGTCGCTCACCACGCGCCTGCCGGACGGCACCGTCCACCGCGCCGACTCCGGGCATCCGGGCCCCTCGCCCACCCTCACCATCCACTCCCGCGACCTGTGGCGCCGCTTCGCGCGCCGCGGGATGACCGGGGTGGGTGAGTCGTACGTGGCCGGCGACTGGGACGCCGACGACCTGCCGGCCGCGATGGAGCTCCTGCTGCGGCGCTCCGAGGCGTCCCGCACGCTGCCCGCGGGCCGGGTCGCCACCGCGGTGCGCGACCTGCGGCCAAGGCTGCCCGAGCGGGTGTCGATGCACCTGGCGGGGCGCCACATCCAGTACCACTACGACCTGGGGAACGACCTCTACCGGCTGTTCCTGGACGACACCATGACCTACTCGTGCGCGGTGTTCACCGAGCCGGGGCAGTCACTGGAGGACGCCCAGCGGGTCAAGCACCGCATGATCTGCGACAAGCTGCACCTGCGGCCCGGCGACCGGATCCTGGAGATCGGCTGCGGCTGGGGCGCCTTCGCGCTGGTCGCCGCCGGCGAGTACGGCGCGCACGTCACCGGGGTGACGCTCTCGCGCGAGCAGCACGCCCTGGCCACGCGCCGGGCCGAGGCGGCCGGGCTGGCCGACCGCATCGACATCCGCCTGCAGGACTACCGCACGCTGGATGGCCGTTTCGACGGCATCGCCTCCACCGAGATGATCGAGGCGATCGGCCACCGGGAGCTGCCGACGTTCTTCCGCACGTGCGACCGGCTCCTGACCGACGACGGGCTGGCCTGCATCCAGGCCATCGCGGTGCCCGACCGGCGCTACGACCGCTACCGGCGCTCGCGGGACTGGATCACCGAGTACATCTTCCCGGGCGCCACCGTGCCGTCGATGCGGGCCATGGTGGAGGCCATGACCGACGCGTCGGAGCTGATGGTGCACCACGTGGAGGACATCGGCATCCACTACGCCGAGACCCTGCGCCGGTGGCGGGTGCGCTTCGAGGAGCGGCGCCCCGAGGTGCTGGGTCTGGGCTTCGACGAGCAGTTCATCCGGGCGTGGCGCTTCTACCTGGCCGGATGCGAGGCGGCCTTCCGGGCACGGTCGATCCACGACTACCAGCTGGTGCTCACACGGCCGTTCAACGGCCGGCTGCCGGGCGAGGTGTCCTGACGCAGAACTGACCGTGGGTCGAGTCGGAGAAACGGGAGAACCGTCCTACACTCCGCACCGCCCACGACCGATGAGCCGGTGTGACCGCACGTTCGATCCTCGGCGCGTTCAGCGTTGTCCTGATCCTCGCAGCGACCGTCGTCGCCGCGACCGTGTCCGCGCGCTCGGCCGAGGACCAGGCCGCGCAGGACGACCTCATGCGCATGAGCCAGCTGGTCGGCGGGTTGCACGCCGAGACCGCCCGGGTGCTGGCGGTGGCCGAGAGCGCCGGCGCGCTCATCGCCGTCGGCGGCGCGGATCGCGACGAGGAGTTCCGGAGCTTCGGGCAGCGCATCGGCTACGACCCCGGCGTAGGGTACGTCACCTGGATGCCGCGGGTCACGGCCCGGGAACGCGCCGCATTCGAGGCGCGCACGGGCGAAGGGATCTGGACGGCCAGCGTGCTCAACCCCGACCCGCTGCCGGCCCCGGCCCGCCCCGTGCACTTCCCGGTGCTGTGGACCGTGGCGCCCGGCGTGGAGTCGACGGTGGGCTTCGACCCGTACGCGTTCCCGCTGATGTCCGACACCGTCGACCGGGCGATCGCGACCGGGCGGCCCGCGGCCACCCAGCCGATGCCGCTCTCGTACACCAACCTCACGCCCATGACCTCGGTGTTCGTGCCGGTGCGGCGGCCGGCGGGTCGCGAGGGGCCGGCGCTGCTGGGGCTCATCGGGGCGAGCATCATCACCGAGGAGCTCGACTCGCTGCGGCCGCTGGCGCCCGGCAGCGTGTACGTGGCGGACGACGGCATCCCGCTCGCCGGGACGCCCATCGAGGGGCCCGTCCTGACCGCAGGGGTGGAGGTGGCGGGTCGCACGTGGAGCGTGACGATGGCCCGGCGCGAGGCCTCCACGCCCGCCCCCTGGTTCATCGGCGCAGCCGGCGCCCTGCTGGCGTTCTTGGTGGGCGGCCTGTTCGCCCGCAGCCACGTGCGGGAGCAGCGCGCGATGGCCCTGGTGGAGCGGCGACTCGGCGAACGCCTCGACGCCGAGTGGCAGCTGCGCTCCGAGCGGGACTACTCCCGGGCGATCGTGGATGCGCTCCAGGACGGCCTGATCGTCCTTGACGCCGACGGCATGGTGATCCGGGCCAATGCGCACGTCACCGCGATGACGGGCTTCCCGCCCGAGTCGCTGGTGGGCGCCGTGGACCCGCTGCCGTTCGTGCCACGGGACGACGACGGCGCGGCGAAGGCGTTCGCGGAGCTGCGCACCCGGGAGCGGATGGAGGCCGAGGTGCGGCTGCGTCGCAGGGACGGGGGCGCCGCATGGGTCATCCTCAGCGCCGCCGCCCTGCACGACGCCGACGGCGTGGTGACCGGCCATCTGGTGGCGTTGAAGGACATCACCGACCGGCGCGCGGCCGAGCAGGAGCTCGCCGCCCTGGCGTCCGCGGACCCGCTCACCGGCCTGGCGAACCACCGCAGCTTCCATGACACGCTCGACCGGGAGGTCCTCGCCGCCGCCACCACCGGCAGCGAGCTGGCGGTCGCGGTGCTGGACCTCGACCACTTCAAGCAGATCAACGACGCCATGGGGCACCAGGCCGGCGACGACGCCCTGCGGGAGGTGGCGCGCCGGCTGCGGTCCTGCATCCGGGGCGGCGACACGCTGGCGCGGGTGGGCGGCGAGGAATTCGCCTGGCTGTTGCCGGGTGCGAGCGCGGAGGCGGCGTTCGCGGCGGTCGAGCGGGCCCGGCGTGCCGTGAGCGCCATGCCGGTGCGCGGCGTCGGCACCGTCACCATCTCCGCCGGGATCAGCGACACGGGACAGGCGGTGTCGCCCAGGGAGCTGTACCGCCTCGCCGACGGCGCGCTGTACTGGGCGAAGGCGAACGGCCGGAACCGCACCTTCGTCTACACGCCCGAGGTGGTTGAGGCGACCTCCGCCGAGGAGTATGCGACGCGCCTTGACCGGCTGCGCGCGATCAGCACCATCCAGGCGCTGGCCCGCGCGGTGGACGCAAAGGACGAGTCGACCCGCCGGCACTCGGAGCGGGTGGCGGACCTGGCGGCGGCGATCGCGCGGGAGCTGGGCTGGCAGCCCGACGACGCGGACATGCTCCACGGCGCGGGTCTGGTGCATGACGTCGGCAAGATCGGCGTCCCCGACGCCATCCTGTTCAAGCCGGGGCGCCTCACGCCGCAGGAGTACGAGCAGGTGAAGCTCCACGCTGCGCTGGGGGCGCAGATCGTGGCCGGCGCGCTCACCGACCGGCAGGCCCGCTGGGTGCGGGGCCACCACGAGCACTGGGACGGCCGCGGTTATCCGGACGGCCTCGCCGGGGATGAGATCTCGGTGGGCGCCCGCATCCTGGCGCTGGCTGACGCGTGGGACGTGATGACCGTCGCCCGCCACTACTCGGCGCCGCGGGATCTGGCCGGTGCCGTCGCCGAGTGCGAGGCCATGTCGGGCACCCAGTTCTGGCCGGACGCGGTGGCCGCGCTGGTGCGGCTCGTGGAGGTCGGCGCGGTGGGCATTCCGACCGCGTCCGAGGACGCGGAGGCCCCCTCGGACGCGGCGGCCCGATCGGGCTTTGCAGGGTCGCCGGGTTGGACTATCTTCGGCTCACCACGGAAAGGAGGTGATCCGGCTTGAGTGATCATTGTGGAGGTGGCAGTAGCTAGGGGACGCGTCCCCAGGTGCGCAGCCGCAGCACGGGGTCGGAACCCGTCCCCTTCAGCGAAACCACTGCTGCCACCGGGCCCGGGGTAGTCCGTGAATCCTCACGGCGCCCCGGGCCTTTTCACGTCCGGGTACGATCGCGGCATGTGTGATGACGACCGCGACGTGGACGAGCTGATCACCGCGGTCGAGGAGCACCGGCGGGCGCTCGACGCGGACCCCGACAGCCCCGACCTGCACGCAGCGCTGGCGCGTGACCTCTACGCGCTGGCCTACCACCCGGGAACCTGGGACGACCGGGTGATGAACATCGGTCCCACGGTGCTGCTCGCGGCGATCCACATGTCCCGTGCCTGCGGCGCGCGACCCGACGACGCCGAGCTGCGCGAGGCGCTGGCCCCCATGCTGAGCGACCTGGGGGCGTACGAGCTGCAGGCGGCCGAGGTGAGCCGCGCGTTGCGGTCCCGTCCGGACGATCCCCACCTGCTGGTGGAGCTGGCCGACGCGCTGGAGCACACCCCCGAGAACCGCACGCGCGCCCTCGAGGCGCTGCGCCGGGCCGTCGAGATCGCGCCGGACGACCCGGTGGTGCTGTCGGCGGTCGCCGGCACCGGGCCGCGGCTGGGCGTGCCGGACGACGCCGTGGCGGCGGGGCAGCGGCTGCTGGGCATCGCCGACGACGACGACAGCCGGGCCGACGCGCTGGCGCTCATCGGGGAGGCCCACGCCGCCGCGGGACGCACGGACGCCGCGGTGCTGGCCCTCGCGGAGGCCGGCCGCATCCAGCCCGGAGAGGGCCACGACCACCGCTGCGGGGAGATCCTGTCCGAGGATGACCGCCTGGAGGACGCGGTGGCTGCGTTCACCCGGGAGGTCCAGCACGACCCGGACGACGCGTACTCACGTCGCGAGATCGCCGTCCTGCTCATCCGCCTGGGGCGGCTGGAGGAGGCCGAGCGCTGGTTCGACGAGGCCGACGCCGCCGACCCCGAGATCCGCATCGGCCCGGAGCGCGGCGCCGCCCTGCTGGAGGCCGGCCGCCTCCCCGAGGCGATCGCCGCCCTGCGCACCGCGGTGAGCCGCTCCCCCGCCGACGTCGGCATGCGGCGCCTCCTGGCGGAGGCCCTGGAGCGGGACGGCCGCCTGGGCGACGCCGCCTACGAGTCGGCGCAGGCCGACGCGATGGCGGAGTACAACGAGCTCGCCTGAGCCGGTCAGGCCCCCATCGTCTAGCGGCCTAGGACTCCGCCCTTTCAAGGCGGCAGCACGGGTTCGAATCCCGTTGGGGGCATGCGCCTCGGATCGCGGAACGCGGCGGCCCGGGCGTCTGAGCCGTACCTGCCGGGCGCCGAGTGACATCGGCGAAGACCCGAGGCTCCGGCGTCGCGTCTCTCGCCACCGGGCCAAGCGGGGGTACCGCATTGCGGCCGGATGGCCAGGACGGCCCCGTGTCGCCCGGACATATCGTTCCGCCGTCCAAACGCGCATGCGCGTCCTCGCCCACGCTCGGAGCGCACGTGCTGCCGGTTCGACTCCCCGTCGTCGCCATCCTGGCGGCCCTCCTGTTTCCGTCCGGCGCGCTCGGCGCCGTGGAGATCCTGAGCCGCGGCGTGCTCCCGACACCGCCGGTCGCCGGTCAGCGGGCCGTGCTCACCGTCGATGTCCGCGTCGATCAGGCGCCGTTCACCGCCGAGTTCACCGGACCGGACGGGGCGCAGCGCCTGGCGATCCCGGCAACCGACCCGCGGGTCCAGGCGACGGCGGCCCGTCTGCAGTACCCGTTCACCGCCGGCGCCGGGGACCAGATCACGGTCACGGTCACCGACGCCGCGGGCGGGGAGGCCACCCAGGCCGTCTCCGTGACCGGCGCCGTCCGGGCGACGCCACCGGAGCCCACCGGGCCGACGGCCCTGGCCGAGTGCCAGGCGGTCGTGGACCTGGGCCTCGCCGAGGTCCGCACGCAGGGCGGCGGGTGCTGGCGCCGCAACCGCGCCGGGACCGCCGCGCTCACCCGCGGCGGCGTCCCGATCGCGCCCGGCCAGTTCTTCTTCGAGACCTCCGACCGGTTCGCGTTGAACGGCATCCCGTTCCCCGCCGCCCCCGCCGGCAGCAACTACGTGCTCACCGAACCGGGCCCGGGATCGCCCGGCGGCCGGCTCGGCATCGACCGCGCCGTCATCGTCCGCCTCGGGCCGCTCACGGTGCTCAACCGAAGCTTCCTCTTCAACCTCCCGGCCGGCGCGGGCGGCGGGGCCCGCCTCGAGGGTGCGCTTCCCGCCTTCACCATCCCGGCCGGAAGCCTCGGCGGCCTGCCCGTCGGCGGCAGCGTCTCGGTGGTCCTGCGTCGCGAGGGCACCCGCCACTCGGCGGTCTTCCCCGTCCAGGTCACCCTGCCGGCCGTGTTCACGCCCTCGCCGGGCGTCGGCGGCCGCGTCACCGGCACCACCCAGATCACCACCGACGAGACGCGCGGCGTCAGCCTGGAGGGCGGCCGCATCGAGGTCACGGACGTTGCGATCGGCACGCTGCAGGTGCAGCGCCTGTGCTTCTCGTTCCTTCCGGGCGGGGTCAGCTCGCGGTTCGCCGCATGCGAGGTGCCGTCCCTGAACGGCGCACCGATCCTCACCTGCCGTCCCACCAACCCGCGCCTGGACCGCTTCGACGGATCGATCACCGCGATCCTCCCCACCCGCTCACGCCCGCGCCTCGGAGCGTTCGCCGGTCTCGCGGGGGGCTCGTTCCAGTACGCCGGCGGCTTCTTCGACGATGCGGCGATCCCGCTCGTGCAGGGCATCAACCTGGAACGCCTCGGCTTCGCGGTGTGCGTGAACCCCCTCACCGTCCGCGGTGACGCCGGGGTGTCCGTCGGCGGCGGCTTCGTGCGCGGCGACGTGTCCGTGCTGTACGCGGAGACGCGGAACCGCGGCTTCTTCATCGAGGTCAGCGGCAACCTGCGCATCGCGACCATCCCGATCGGCAGCGGCCGCGTGAAGCTGTCCAGCACGGGCGCGGTCGAGTTCGCCGCCCAGGCGTCGATCAACCTCGCGAACGGCTTCTTCACCGTCGATGGCCGGATCGCCGGCATCATCGTCCCCAACCCACGTTTCCGGTTCCAGGTCGAGGGCGCGGTGGAGGCATGCATCGCCAACCGCTTCATCTGCGCCGGAGCCGAGGGCGTCGTCTCGAACAAGGGTGTCAGCGGGTGCGCGACGCTCGGCCTCATCAAGTACAGCGGCTTCTTCCCGTTCGGCGGCGGAGCCCGCGAGGACGGATTCGGCTGTGGCTTCGCGGACCGCGCGCGCATCTTCAACCTCCAGGCCGTGGTCGGCGGAGGCCCGGCTCCCAGTGTCCAGTTCACCGTCCCGCCCAACAGCCCCCAGTACGTCGCCCACATCAAGGGCATCTCCGGCGCGCCCAAGGTCGTGGTCACCAGCCCCTCCGGACGGACCTTCTCGGCCGGCGCGGGTGAGGCGTCCAGCGACCAGCAGACGTTCCTGATCACCGAGAACGCCGCGGCGTCCGAGACGTCCATCTTCCTGGCCCGGGAGGCGACTCCCGGCCTCTGGACCGTCACCGCCCAGGCGGGCAGCGTTCCGTTGTCGGGTGACGTCCAGTTCCAGGAGGCCGAGGACCAGCCCACCACGGTCACCGGGACCGTCGCCGACGACAGCGGCACCAAGATCGTGTCGCTGCGGTACGCGCTGAGCCCCGGCCAGACGGTCGCGGTCGACGTCGTCGGCGACGAGTACCAGCAGACGATCGCCGAGGGACTCTCCGGCTCCCCGTGCACCGACGGGCCCACCATCCCCGGCCGCACCGCGGCCCAGACGCGCTGCCAGACGATCACCTTCAAGCCGACGTTCGGCTACGAGGGCCGCCGGACCATCCGGGCCACGGTCTACGACGAGACCGAGCGCGTCATCGACACCGCGGACATCGCGACGTACACCGCGACGGAGCCCCCGCTGCCGACCACGCCGCCGAACGTCCGCCTGGTCCGGCGCGGCGGTGACGTGATCGCCGTCTGGGGCCGCTCCACCCGGGGGGTCACCCGCTACGGTGCCCACGCGGTCCTGTCCGACGGTCGCAAGCTCGGGTTCACCACCGGCCCGAACTGCCTGGCCTGGCGGATCCCGCGCGTCGCCCGGGGAACCCGGGTCAAGCTGCGGGTCCTGGCCGGCCGCCAGGACCTCGAGTTCGGCGGCACCGGAACCGCAGCGCTCGCGCCGCGAGCGGCCTTCGGCGGCCCCAAGCGCCTGCGCACCGCCAGGACCCCGAGGCCGTGCGCGGCGCTCTCCTGATCAGCGCGCGGTGACGCCGCGCCTCCCGGGGCCGGGACCGTGAGGTCCCGGCCCCGGGAGGCGCCGAGGCGGTGAGGTCACCGCCGCTCGGGTGCGCCCCGCACCCGCCAATACACGGGAGATGTCCCCCTGCACGCCATTCGGCCCAACGGCTGGGCCTGCCGCTCCTGGTCTGCGCCCTGCTCCAGCGCGGCGTGCGTCGCCGCGCTGGAGCGCACGCGTGGTATCCCTCAGCCGTGGCGCTCCCGGAGACCTACGACCGGCTTGCGAGCACCTACGCCCGCATGCGCCGGCCGGACCCCCGCATCGCCGCGGCGATCACGTCCGCGCTGGGTGACGCCCGGACGGTCGTGAACGTCGGCGCGGGCACCGGCTCGTATGAGCCGGTCGATCGGCAGGTGACCGCCGTGGAGCCCTCAGCGGGGATGATCGCGGCACGGCCGCCGGGGGCCGCGCCGGCCGTGCGCGCCGTCGCCGAGTCGCTGCCGTTCGCCGACGGCTCGTTCGACGCGTCGATGGCCATCCTCACGCTGCACCACTGGGGTGACCCGAGGGCCGGGCTCTCCGAGATCCGCCGCGTCGCCCGACGCCGGGTGGTGCTCACCTGGGATCCGGATTTCGCGGAGCGGTTCTGGCTCAGCGCGGAGTACCTGCCGGAGATCGCCGCGCTCAACCGGTCCATCTTCGCCCCCGTGGCGGAGGTGGCCGAGCTGCTGGGGGCCGCGACCATCAGGGTCGTCGAGATCCCCGCGGACTGCACGGACGGGTTCCTGTGCGCCTACTGGCGCCGTCCCGACGCATTTCTGGACGCGGACACCCGCGCCGGCATCTCGTCCTTCAGCGACATCCCGAACCGAATCGTGGCCGACGGCCTGAAGCGGCTGGCGCAGGACCTCGCCGACGGCGCATTCTGGGCGCGTCATCGGGACCTCCTGGACCGGGACTCCCTGGACCTCGGTTACCGCCTGCTGGTCTCCGAGGAGGCCGGCTGACCCACGGCCGGGCATCGGACCCAACGCTCACGTCCGCTGCCCCGCCGCCGATAGGCGCTCGGAATGCGCAGGACGTGCCCCTCAATCCCGCCATCGCGGCGGTCCCGCGCCCTCGGGACGCTCGGCCGGCGGCTGCTGACCGCCGTGGCGCTGGTGGCCGTGGTGAGCGCCGCCCCGGCGCAGGCCGCGGACCCGCCGGCCCCCCTGCCCGACCCGCACATCCCGGGCCTGCAGGCGCCCGCGCCGCCGCTGGTGAACGGCGCGCCCGCCCAGACCGCCGAGTACCGCTGGGAGCGCTGCCGCCGCCCGCGAGCAACCGCTGGCCGCTCGGTGACACCGGCGCGACGGCGGCCGACACCATCGGGGCGGCCACCGGGACCTTCGCCGGCCCCCACCCGCCGGCCACCGACGGGCCGCTGGTGGGTGACCCGGCGACGGGAACCACCTTCGACGGCAACACGACCGTGGTGAACGTCCCCGCGGTCACGGCGCCGTTCATCGCGACCTCCGCGTTCAGCGCGGAGGTGTGGGTGCGGCCCGAACGGCACGACACCCGCTACCGCTACCTGTGGTCCCGGCAGACCACCGACGCCGCCGGGCGGCAGGGCACCGGGGTGTGGATCCGCCAGACCGGCATCGGCTTCGAGCGCTTCCGCGACGGCCCAGGCTCGCGTCGCCGTCGAGCGGCCGCTGAGCACGGGCGTGTGGCACCACGTGGTCGCCACCTACGACGGGGCCGCCATGCGCCTCTGGGTGAACGGTGAGCTGTACGGCACCACCCCCACCACGCTCGCCCTGCGGGACGCGGGGGTCCTCCAGCTCGGCGGACGCGGATCGTTCGGATACCTGGCGGGCGATCTGGACGACGCGGCCGTGTACACCCGGGCGCTCGCGCCCCGGACGATCGCCGCCCACCTGGCGGCCGCGCGCACCGCGCCGTGCACCGTCATCGACGGCGCCACGGCCGACACCTACACCCCGGCGCCCGCCGACCTGGGATCGACGATCCGCGTCACCACCACCGGCCGGCGCACCAGCGCACCCGCGGGCGAGGCCGTCAGCGTGGCCGAGAGCGTCCGGCCGACCCTCGAGAACGGCCACCCGCTGCGCGTGCGCCTCACCGCCCCCGGCCGGGCGGCCGTGGTGAGCGGCACGGTGGCGGTGCGGGCCGAGGTGGCGGGCCTGACCTGGGATCGCGTGGAGTTCCTGGTGGACGGCGTCGTGCGGCGCACGCTCGCCGAGGGCCCCTTCGAGTACACCTGGCCGACGAGCGCCGAGGCCAACGGCACGCACACCGTCACCGTGCGCGCGTACGCCCCGGGACGGTCCGCGCCCGCCGCCGCGCGGGCGGACGTGACGGTGCAGAACAACACGGTGCACCCCCCGCCGCTGCCCCTGGGCAAAGAGAGTGCCTTCGTCGATCTGAACGAGGGCAACGTCGCCGTCGCCGACAACCTGCTGGACGACGTCTGGCCGGCCCGCGGCTTCCCGCTGGTGAACCTGGGGTGGCCGCTCACCTGGACCGAGGACCCCTACCGGGACACCTACTGGCGCTTCTACCACTACGGGCTGCGCCCCTTGGGCGACCTGCTCTACGCCTGGCAGACCACCGGGGACGCCCGGTACCGCGACAAGCTGGTCGCGGTGCTGCGCAGCTACGCGGCGTACGACGCGACACGGCCGTTCAACCGGCTCACCTTCGACAACAACCACGCCTCGGCGTTCCGCGCCGTGACGCTGGTGAACTGCTACTTCAAGCTCCAGCGCGCCGGCGCCCTGCCGGACGACCTACGCGTCCCGCTGGAGGCGTCGATCGCCCGCCTGGGGGCGTTCCTGAACGACCCGCGGCGCTTCGACGGCGGCGTGAACCTGGGCTTCAACGAGGCCGGCGCCCTGCTGATCGTGGCCGACAACTTCCCGGCGATGGCGGGCGCCACCACCTGGCGGGCCACCGCGGTGCAGCGCCTGCGGGGACTGCTCACCAGCGCCATCGACGCGGACGGCGTGATGGTGGAGAACTCGCCCTACTACCACGTGTACGTGCTGGGCCTGGTGAGCGAGCTGGCCGAGTGGTCGGGCCTGCACGAGCCGGCCATCGCCGCCGACTACGCCGCGGCGGCCCGGCGGATGATGCGGCACGCCGCCTACGTGACCCAGCCCAGCGGCTACCTGCCGATGCTCGGCGCCACCGCCACCACCTACCTGCCGAGCCAGTCGCGCGCGGTCTACGGGCCCCTCGCGGACGCCGACGCCGAGTTCGCCTTCGCCTACACCCGCGGCCGGCGCGGAACACCCCCGCCCGACGGCGCATACCTGTTCCCCGCCGCCGGCCTGTTCACCATGCGCTCGCCGATGGGGTCCGTGTCGAACCTGGCCAACCAGACGTTCGTGACCTTCGACGCCGGCCCGTACCGCACCGAGCACTCCGACCTGGACGCCCTCGGGGTGACCATGTACTCGCACGGCGCCACCGTGCTGCCGGAGGCCGGGCTGTTCCACTTCGAGCAACAGCCGGAGCGCGCGTACTTCCATGGCACCCGCGCCCACAACACCGTGGTGGTGGACGGCCGGGACCAACCCCAGGGGGCGGCCACCCCGGGCCCGTACGGCACCGCCGACGGCATGAGCTGGGCCACCGGCACCAGCCGTCTGTACAGCGGCGTCACGCACCGGCGGGCCGTCGCCGTGCTGCGGCAGGGGCTGGTGCTCGTGGTGGACCAGCTGGCCTCCACCACACCCCACGACTACACCCAGACCTGGCACCTGCCCCCCGGCACGCGCACCGAGATCTCCGGCGGCGACGTGGTGGCGGTCGACACGGCCACCGGGCGCCGCACCCTGGCGATCCGGCAGTCCGAGCCGCTCGGCATGGCCGTGCGGTCGGTGACGGGCCAGACCTCCCCCGTGCTGCAGGGCTGGTACTCGGCCGTCTACGGCGCGAAGGTGCCCAGCCCGGCGCTGGAGTTCACCCGCAACGCGCCCAGCGCCCGGTTCGCCACGCTGCTCTCCGCCGGAACCGCCGCGGGCCAGAGCGGCCGCGTGAGCGTCACCCCGGTCACCGGCGGCCTGCGCGCGGACGTCTGCGTGAACGGCACCACCGGCTACGCGATGACCGTGCCCGACGCCCCCACCGCGCAGCCCGCGCTCACCCAGGGCGCCTGCCTCCCGGAGTGACCTACTCGTCCTGGGCGGTCGGCCGCACCAGGATCTCGTTGATGTCCACGTGGGCCGGCTGGTCCAGCGCGAACATGATGAGCCGCGCGGTGTCGTCGGCGGTGAGCGGATCGGCGATGGGCGAGCCGTTGTCGTAGAACGGCGTGTCCACCACACCGGGCTCCACCAGGAGCACCCGGGCGCCGGTGCCGTTGAGCTCCTGCCGCAGCGACTCCCCCATGGCGCTCACCGCCCACTTGGTGGCTGAGTACACCGATCCCGGCAGCGCCTTGCGGCCGGCGACCGACCCGGTGAGGACGTAGTGGCCGCGTGAGGCCTTCACCGCGGCGATGGTTGCCCGGATGGTGAGGGCGGCGCCGTAGACGTTGGTGAGGATCATCGACCGCCACTCCTCCGGCGAGGACTGGGTGAAGCCGCGCGGGGCGCCGAACCCGGCGTTGGCGAACACCACGTCGATGCGGCCGAACCGCTCCATCGCGGCGTCGGCCAGGCCCGCCACCTGGGCCCACTCGGTCACGTCGCACCGCACCGGCAGGATGCGGTCGGGGTCGCCCAGCTCGGCCGCCAGCGCGGCGAGCGCCTCTTCGCCGCGCGCGGCGAGCACCACCGCGTGCCCGGCGGCCGCGGCGTGCCGCGCGACCGCCGCGCCGATGCCGCTGGAGGCACCGGTGATGACGACGACCTTCTGTTCGCTCATGTCCGCTCCCGGGTGATGTCGAGCCGGCCGCGCGGCCGGGTCAGCGCGTGATGGTGGTGCCGCCCGTGAGGGCCGGCGGGCGCGCGCCCAGGAAGAAGATGCCCGGGAACCCGGGGGTCTCGAACCCCAGGCTCGGGTTCCGGCGCAGCGTAGAGCCGTCGATGGTGGCCGTGCCGGTGCGGTCGTTGCTCACGAAGAAGATCGCGCCGCCGCCCTCGGGCGCCAGGTTGTCCTCGATCACGGTGTTGCGCAGGCTCAGCGTGAAGCGGTTGCCGTCGAGGTAGATCGCCCCGCCGCTGCCGCCGCCTGGCGTGCCCGACCGGGACGGGTTCGCGCCGCGCCCGGTGGCGCGGTTGCCGCGGAAGGTGCTGTCCCGGATGTCCCACGACACGCCGATGCTCGACAGGGCGCCGCCGTTGGCGCACCGCCCGCCGGTGAAGGTGCTGCCGGTCACGCGCACCGGGAGGTCCCGGTACTGGTCGAACACCCGCACCGCGGCGCCGCCCAGGTCGGGGCCGGTGCGGTCGCAGCGGTTGCCGGTGAACGTGCTGCCGGAGATCTGCAGGCGCCCGCCGCGCACGAAGATCGCGCCGCCCCCGCCCCCCTCGGTGCGCTCACCGGTGCTGTTGCCGGCGGTGAACCCGAGGTTCCTGATCACCAGGCGCGGTGTGGCCTGGTCCTGGCAGTGGCTGGTGGTCCAGGTCTGCCTCGGGTCGCAGGTGTTCTGGTAGAGGATGCGTCTCTTGCCGCCGCCGCTGAGGGTGACCCGGCCGCCGCCGTCGAGCACCAGCAGGGGGTTGGTGTTGCGCACCTTCGCGGTGCGGCGCATCACGATCGTCACCGGCGCGGGTCCGCAGTCGAAGCGCACGAGGCCGCCCGCGGCCACGGCGCGCACCACGGCCGCGGAGGTGCAGCTGCCCGGCGTGCCGGTCCCCACCACGCGGGAGGGGGCCGCCGACGCCACCGGGACGGCGGCGAGCAGCAGCGCGATGGTGATGGTCGCGCGCACGGGCACGCGCCGATCCTACGGCGGCCCGTCCGGGCCGTGCACGTCCGCCGGGTCGTCCGGCCCGTGTCGCCCGGGGACGTACCGGCCGATGCCAGAGGGTGAACCCCCGTCCGGCCGGGCAGGAGTCCCGGGGATGCCGGGATGGGGCGTCTCAGGAGTCCTGATGCTGAGGTACGGAGACCTCCCCGACGCGACCGCCCCCACCGAGGTGTTCGTGGTGCAGGCCCGCAACGCCACGGCCCGCGGGCACGAGCGCACGGCCGCGGCACGCGCGGTGCTGGACGCGGTGCTCGCCGTGTCGCCCGGCCGCGTGGAGTCGTGCCCGGCGGCGCGCGCGCAGGAGGCGCTGGCGGCGCTGGAGTCGTCGCATCCCGACCACGACGACTGGTCCGAGCACGTCGAGTGGGCGGCGGCCCAGGTGCGGGAGGTGCTCGCCGCCGCCGGGCGGTGAGACCGCGGCGAGGGCATTAGGCTGCCCGCGTGGCCCTCACGCTCCACGACAACCGGTGCTCCACCAACGGCGCGAAGGTGCGCTTCCTGCTGGCCGAGCTCGGGCTGGCGTACGAGGCGGTGCATGTGGGCCTGGGGCCGCTCACCCCCGCGTGGTACGCCGAGCTGCACCCATACGCCACCGTGCCCGCCCTGCGCGACGGCGACCTGCTGCTGTTCGAGTCGAACACCATGCTGCGGTACCTGGCGGTCCGGGAGGGACGCGATGACCTCTACCCGGCCGCCGCCCGCGAGCGGGCGCTGGTGGACCAGGCGATGGACGCCCTGAGCCTGTCGGTGCGTCCCGCGCTGTGGGGGCTGGAGGAGGTCACCATCTACGCCGCCGTGCCGCCGCATCTGGGCGGCGACGACGGCCGGTACGCCGTGCGATCGGTGGTGGCGCCGAGGGCGGCCGCCCTGGCCGGCGCCCTGGACGCGTTCGAGGCGTTCCTGGCGCCGCTGCCGCCGTTGACCATCGCCGACTGCGCGATCGCGGGGCGGATGGCCACCGTGCCGCGCCTGCCGCTGGATCTCGACCGGTGGCCGAACCTGGCGCGGCGGCTGCGGGCCGCGTGGGCGCGTCCGTCCTGGGCGGCCGGCATGGCCGCCGCACCCGCGGACCCCGGGGACGGCGCCCCCGCCTAGCCTCCCGCGGGCCCGCCGGCGCCGGCAGCGTGGGGCAGCAGGTCCCACACGTGGTGGTCGCCGGCGTGGCGGCCGCGATGCTCCCAGGTCACGGACCCGTCCTCGTCCAGCAGGACCACCGTGGGCAGCGTCCAGCCGTCGCCCACCTTGCGGCCCACTCCGTTGCCCTTGGCGACGGCCCGGATGGCGCACACCGCCGACGACGGGCCGAACATCTGCGCGAGGGTGCCGCGCTCCACCCCGAACGCCCGGTACAGCGCCGCGCCCGGGTCGGCGATCGCGGCGGCCTCCGGCCAGATGCGACCGAAGAACGCCTCGCCCTCGGCGACATCGCCCTGGTGCACGAACACGGTGCGCGGCACGGCGCCCACCTCGGCGCGCCGGCGCAGGTCGCGCACCACCTCGCGGCAGAACAGGCACCCGAAGTGGCGCAGGAACACCAGCATCACCGGGCCCGGCGTCAGCTGTTCGCGCAGCGATCCGGGGCGCAGGCCGCGGCCGGCGACGGGCAGGTCCAGGGCGGCGTCGAGATCCATCGCAAACGAGCCTGCCCCACCCGCGGCCCGGCGGCCAGGGGGACCGGGGCGCGTTTCCCCGCCGCCCGGGCCGGGAACGCGGCCCCCGGGACGGCGGCCGGGAGGCGATGGGATGAGCACGGAGCGGGCCGGCACGGCGGACGCCGCGGGCACGGACGCCCTGCGCTGGACGGCCGTGGTGAAGCGCACGGTCACGGAGTTCCAGGCCGACAACGGCACGTCGTGGGCCGCGGCGCTCACCTACTTCGGGATCCTGTCGCTGTTCCCCGCCCTGCTGGTCTTCGTCTCAATCCTGGGGCTGGTGGGGCCGGACGCCACGCAGCCGCTGCTGGACAACCTGGACGAGTTCGCCCCCGGGCCGGCCCAGGAGATCGCCCGCGGGGCGGTGGAGGGCGTGCAGGAGAACCAGGGGGCCTCCGGGGTGGCGCTGCTGGTCGGGCTGGCCGCCGCCGTGTGGTCGGCCTCCGGCTACGTGGGCGCCTTCATGCCCGCCGCCAACCAGATCTGGGACGTGCCCGAGGGCCGGCCGCTGTGGAAGCGGCTCCCCCTGCGCGTGGCGGTCACCGTGGTGCTGCTGGTGCTGCTGGCGGTCATCGGGGTGGCGGTGGTGGTCACGGGCCCCGTCGCACGGGCGATCGGCGACGTCCTGGGCATCGGCGACCAGGCCGTCACGGCCTGGGACTACGCGAAGTGGCCGGTGCTGCTGATGCTGTTCAGCCTGCTCATCGCGCTGCTCTACTGGGTCGCGCCCAACGTGCGACAGCCCGGCTTCCGCTTCTTCACCCCGGGCAGCATCCTGGCCGTGCTGCTGTGGGTGGTCGCGTCGCTGGCCTTCACGCTCTACGTCGCCAACTTCGCCTCGTACAACAGGACCTACGGCGCGTTCGGCGGCGTCATCGTGTTCCTGGTGTGGCTGTGGATCAGCAACACCGCGATCCTGTTCGGGCTCGAGTTCAACGCGGAGCTGGAGCGCGGCCGCCGGATCGCGGACGGGATGCGGCCGCGGGATCGCGAGCCGTACGCCGAACCCCGCGACCCCCCGGACGATCCGCCGGAGGCCCGTTGAGGCATCGGCCGGTGGGGCCGATCTCAGATGCAGGCCCCCACCCGCGAGTCACCGCTGATCTCCACCCCACCCGACCCACCGCGCCGGCTGCTGCGCTGCCCGCGCTGCGGGCTCACGCGCATCGCCTCGGCCGCGGACTGCCCCTGCGGCGCCCTCGCCGCGCCGGTCGCATCGCCGCCCCCGCAGCCGCGCCGCGAGATCGGCCCGTGGCTGATGGCCGTGCTCGTGGTGCTGGTGATGGCCGCGGTGGCGGCGAACGCCGGGCTCACGCCGCGCTTCGGCCCTGAGCGGGACATGACCCGGGCCGAGTACACCCGGGCCGCCGACTCGGTGTGCCGCCGGTACGACGAACGCCTGGAGTTCGGCGGTGGAGGGGGCGACGCGGCCCAGACGCGCCGGTGGCTGGCCCGGATGAGCGCGTCCGGGCG